>DILD01000017.1 GCA_002424845.1 Thiobacillus denitrificans
GCACCAAGCGTGAAGAAGTCCAGCGTGGCCAGGTTCTGGCCAAGCCCGGCTCCATCAAGCCGCACACCAAGTTCAGCGCCGAGATTTACGTGCTGTCGAAAGACGAAGGGGGCCGTCATACCCCCTTCTTCAATGGTTACCGTCCGCAGTTCTACTTCCGTACCACCGACGTCACTGGCAGCATTGAGTTGCCGGCAGGGACCGAGATGGTGATGCCTGGCGACAACGTCAGCATCAAGGTGTCGCTGATTCAGCCGATCGCCATGGACGAAGGCCTGCGTTTCGCCATCCGCGAAGGCGGCCGCACCGTCGGTGCAGGCGTCGTGGCGAAAATCGAGGAATAAATCAGGCGTTTCATGATAAGGCCGGGGTTGGTGCGGCGGAATGCCTGCCGATCGCCGGCCTTTAAAAATACAGGCCAATAGCTCAATTGGTAGAGCGTCGGTCTCCAAAACCGAAGGTTGGGGGTTCGAGACCCTCTTGGCCTGCCACAGGATAAGCCGCGAGGCACACAGCATTCATGGCTGACAAACTCAAGCTGCTGGTAGCAGTGTTGCTGGTCATCGCAGGGGTGGCCGGCTTTTATTATTTTGCTGACGCGCCGACCGTGGTGCGCGCGCTGTCGGTGATCGTGGGTGTTGTGCTGGCCGGTGTCGTTGCCGGTATGTCGGATCCGGGCAGGCGGTTTTTTCGCTTTGCGCTTGAATCGCGTGATGAGGCCAGGAAGGTTGTCTGGCCGACACGCAAGGAGACCATCCAGATGACGGGCGTGGTCATGCTGTTCGTGATCGTGATGGCGCTTTTTCTGTGGGCGGTAGACGGAATTTTGATGTGGCTGGTCAAGTTGGCCATGGGACGGGGGAGTTGAGTATGCGGTGGTATGTGGTTCATGCCTACTCCGGCTTCGAGAAAAGCGTTGCGCGCAATCTGATTGAGCGTATTGAGCGTGCTGGCATGAAGGACCGCTTTGGCGAGATTCTGGTGCCGGTGGAAGAAGTGGTGGAGATGAAAGGTGGTCAAAAAAAGACTGCCGAGCGCAAGTTCTTCCCTGGTTACGTCCTGGTCCAGATGGAGATGGATGACGACACCTGGCATTTGGTGAAGAGCACACCCAAGGTCACCGGGTTTGTTGGTGGTACGGCAACCAAGCCGGCCCCGATTACCGAAAAGGAAGTCCAGTCCATTCTTGACCAGATGCGCGAGGGTGTTGAAAAGCCCAAGCCCAAAGTGCTGTTCGAGGTGGGTGAATCGGTGCGCGTCATTGACGGTCCGTTTACCGACTTCAATGGCAATGTCGAGGAAGTGAATTACGACAAGAGCAAGCTGCGCGTGTCGGTGATGATTTTTGGTCGGGCTACCCCCGTTGAACTGGGGTTCGGTCAGGTCGAAAAAAGCTAGTCCGAATTGAAATTTGGGCTGGCTGAGGCGCTCCGATATTTATCGGTAGCGGAAATACCCGGAATTTCCCGGAGAGGAGCGCGAGTAGGGCAACCCAAAGCGCGCTGGTACTCACTTTAAGGAGCCATCATGGCAAAGAAGATTGTCGGCTATATCAAGCTGCAAGTGCCGGCGGGTAAAGCCAACCCGTCGCCCCCCATCGGTCCTGCGCTCGGTCAGCGCGGCCTGAATATCATGGAATTCTGCAAGGCCTTCAACGCCAAGACGCAGGCCATGGAACCCGGTCTGCCGATTCCGGTTGTAATTACCGCGTTTGCGGACAAGAGCTTCACCTTCATCATGAAGACGCCGCCCGCAACGGTGCTGATCAAGAAGGCCATCAAGCTCGACAAGGGCAGCGCCAAGCCGCACCTCGACAAGGTGGGCACGATTACGCGCGCGCAGCTGGAAGAAATTGCCAAAACCAAAGAGCCTGACCTGACTGCTGCTGATATGGACGCCGCAGTGCGAACCATTGCTGGCACCGCCCGTTCCATGGGCATCATCGTGGAGGGAGTCTGACATGGCTAATGTATCCAAGCGCCTGCGCGCATTTAAAGAAAAAATCGACCGTAACCGTAACTACCCGGTTGCAGATGCGCTGCAACTGGTCAAGGAGTCGGCCACGGCCAAGTTTGATGAGTCGATCGACATCGCGGTGAATCTTGGTGTGGATGCGCGTAAATCCGACCAGATGGTGCGGGGTGCCGTGGTGCTGCCGAAGGGAATCGGCAAAACCGTTCGCGTGGCCGTGTTTGCCCAGGGCGACAACGTGCAGAAGGCAAAAGACGCCGGTGCTGACGTGGTGGGCTTTGATGATCTGGCGGCCGAAATCAAGGCCGGCAAGATGGATTTCGACGTGGTGATTGCTACTCCCGATGCCATGCGCGTCGTGGGCCAGCTGGGCCAGATTCTGGGTCCGCGCGGCCTGATGCCGAACCCGAAGGTGGGTACGGTGTCGGCTGACGTGGTGGGGGCTGTTAAAAATGCCAAGGCTGGACAGGTGCAGTACCGCACCGACAAGGGTGGCATCGTGCATTGCACCATCGGCCGGGCTTCGTTCAGCGTGGAAGACCTGAAGGAAAACCTGGCAGCGTTGCTGGATGCATTGCAGCGCGCCAAGCCGGCCAGCTCCAAGGGTGTTTATTTCAAGCGCCTGTCGGTATCCAGCACCATGGGCGTGGGCGTGCGCGTCGACCAGGCCAGCGTCAGCGCATAATTTTTGATTGTGGGCATCCTTGAAAAGGGTGCCTGAATGAACTTTGGGCCGTCGCCTGAGTATCGGCTGACGGGTTGTCAAAGACCGTAGGCATCCGCAAGGATTTAATCGCCGGCGGATAGCAGGTGGGTGACGGAATACTGTCCTCTGTTTGCTGACGCTGGACCCTACGCAGATGGCGCTCCCCAGCAGGATTTTCCTGTCAAGGTCGCCAGCCGGAGCACCCCGTGGGCACAAGCGGGCAAGGCTCCGTAACTGAGAAGGAGGTAAGACCTTGAGTCTGAATCTTGAAGAAAAGAAAGCCGTCGTTGCTGAGGTTTCCGCTGAAGTTGCGGGTGCCCAGACGGTTGTTGTTGCCGAGTATCGCGGTATTACAGTGGAAAACATGACTCAGTTGCGGGCGAAAGCACGCAAGGAGGGTGTTTATCTGCGCGTGTTGAAAAATACGCTGGTGCGTCGCGCGGTTGTGGATACGCCGTTTGCAGGCATTGCCGATCAGCTGGTCGGCCCGCTTGCTTATGGTATTTCCAAAGACCCGGTGGCTGCCGCCAAAGTAATGCACGAGTTCGCCAAGACCAACGACAAGTTTGTCATCAAGGCGGGTGCCATGCCCAATTTCATCATGTCCGCCAAGGACGTGGGGAATCTGGCCAGCATGCCCAGCCGCGAAGAGCTCTTGTCCAAACTCTTGGGCACCATGCAGGCCCCGATCGCGCAATTCGTTCGTACGCTCAACGAAGTGCCGACCAAGTTCGTTCGCGGACTGGCTGCTGTGCGCGACAAGCAGGCTGCTTGAGCAGCTTGCTGACATCCGAATCGACGATATTGTTTTTAAATCTGAAGCACATTGACAGGAGTAATATAAATGGCTGTTTCTAAAGCTGAAATTCTCGACGCGATCGCAGGCATGACGGTGCTGGATCTGTCCGAACTGATCAAAGAGATGGAAGAAAAGTTTGGCGTGTCCGCCGCTGCCGCTGCGGTTGCCGTGGCTGCCCCCGCTGCAGGTGGTGGTGCCGCTGCTGCTGAAGAGCAAACTGAGTTCACCGTGATGCTGAATTCCGCTGGCGAAAAGAAAGTGGAAGTCATCAAGGTGGTGCGTGCTGCAACCGGTCTGGGCCTGAAAGAAGCCAAGGACCTGGTCGACGGCGCTCCCAAGGCTGTGAAGGAAGGCGTGAGCAAGGCCGATGCCGACGCGCTGAAAAAGCAGTTGGAAGAAGCTGGCGCTGCCGTCGAAGTCAAGTAAGTCAAAGGAATTCAGGGTGGTGCGCGCAAGTGCATCACCCGGTTCTGGTGACGCATTGATTTCTCCGCAGTGTCTTTGCGGTGTGTTGCGGGGAAGCCCGCAGCAGACGCAAGCAGCAAATACCCGGAACCCGGAATCGGCTTCCGGGTCGTTTGCTTTTTGCGTGTGCCTCACAAAAGCGTTGGCCGTAATCTGCGTGCCTGCTCGCCCCTGATCGTCAAGGAGACCCCATGGCTTACACCTTTACCGAGAAAAAACGTCTGCGCAAGAGCTTTGCCAGCCGTACCAACACCCTTCCGGTGCCGTTTCTTCTGGCGACCCAGCTTGATTCCTATCGGGCTTTTCTGCAGGAAGGCCGTACGCGCGAAGAGCGTCTGAACGAAGGCCTGCAAGCCGCGTTCACCTCGATCTTCCCGATCGAGAGCCACTCCAAGAATGCGCGACTGGAATATGTCAGCTATACCCTGGGCGAGCCGGTTTTCGACATCAAGGAATGCCAGCAGCGCGGCCTGACCTATTGTGCACCGCTACGCGCCAAGGTGCGTCTGGTGATCATGGACAAGGAAGCGTCCAAGCCGACCATCAAGGAAGTCAAGGAGCAGGAAGTCTACATGGGCGAAATTCCGCTCATGACCCCGACCGGCTCCTTCGTCATCAATGGCACCGAGCGTGTCATCGTGTCGCAGTTGCACCGCTCGCCGGGTGTTTTCTTCGAGCATGATCGTGGCAAGACCCACAGTTCGGGCAAGCTCCTGTTCTCGGCCCGTGTGATTCCCTACCGCGGCTCGTGGCTGGACTTCGAGTTTGACGCCAAGGACATCCTGTTCTTCCGGGTCGACCGCCGCCGCAAGATGCCGGTTACCATCCTGCTGAAGGCGCTGGGTTATACGCCGGCAGCCATTCTGGAAGACTTTTTCAGCAAGGATACCTTCTACGTCAACGACCAGGGCGTGCAGTTCGAGCTGGTGCCCGAGCGCCTGCGCGGCGAGCTGGCCCGCTTCGACATCTGCGGCAAGGACGGTCACGTCATCGTCGCCAAGGACAAGCGCATCACCGCCAAGCACATCCGTGAACTCGACGCCGCCGGCGTCAAGAAGTGGGCGGTACCCGCCGAATTCGTCGTCGGCCGCGTGCTATCGCACGACGTCGTCGACACCAAAACCGGCGAACTGGTTGCGCGCGCCAACGACGAGATCACCGAAGAGCTGCTCGACAAGCTGAAGGCTGCGGGCGTAGAGAAGTTCAACACGCTTTACACCAACGATCTTGATCACGGCGCCTTCATCTCGCAGACGTTGCGCACTGATGACACCACTGATGATTATGCTGCCAAGGTGGCGATCTACCGCATGATGCGTCCGGGTGAGCCGCCCACCGAGGATGCGGTCAACACCCTCTTTAATAATCTGTTCTTCAGCGATGAGCGCTACGACTTGTCGGCTGTTGGCCGGATGAAATTCAATCGCCGCATCGGTCGAGACGAGCTGACCGGCGCAGGTACGTTGTCGACTGAAGACATTGTTGCTGTCATCAAGATTCTGGTCGAGCTTCGCAACGGTCGCGGCGAGATCGATGATATCGACCATCTCGGCAACCGCCGTGTGCGCTCGGTCGGCGAACTGGCTGAAAACCAGTTCCGCGCCGGTCTGGTGCGTGTCGAGCGCGCGGTGCGCGAGCGCCTGAGCCAGGCCGAGTCGGACAACCTGATGCCGCACGATCTGATCAATGCCAAACCGGTGTCGGCGGCGATCAAGGAGTTTTTCGGTTCCAGCCAGCTGAGCCAGTTCATGGACCAGACCAACCCGCTGTCCGAGATCACCCACAAGCGCCGCGTATCGGCACTGGGCCCGGGCGGCCTGACGCGTGAACGCGCAGGCTTCGAGGTGCGCGACGTGCACCCGACCCACTACGGCCGCGTCTGCCCGATCGAAACGCCGGAAGGCCCGAACATCGGCCTGATCAACTCGCTGGCCCTGTTCGCCCGCACCAACTGGTATGGTTTCATCGAAACGCCCTACCGGAAAGTGGTCAACCACAAGGTCACCGACGAAATCGAATACCTGTCGGCGATCGAGGAAAGCAAGTACGTGATCGCACAGGCCAACGCCGATCTCGACGCCAAGGGCAAGTTCAAGGACGATCTGGTGTCGTGCCGCTTCAAGAACGAATTCACGCTGTCGGCACCCGACAAGATCGAATTCATGGACGTGGCGCCGGCGCAGATCGTGTCGGTGGCGGCGTCGCTGATCCCCTTCCTCGAGCATGACGACGCCAACCGCGCGCTGATGGGCTCTAACATGCAGCGTCAGGCCGTGCCCTGTTTGCGTCCGGAGAAGCCCTTCGTCGGCACCGGCATCGAGCGTACTGCTGCAGTTGATTCCGGCACGGTGGTGACAGCACATCGTGGCGGCATTGTTGATTACATCGATGCCAGTCGGATCGTGATTCGCGTGCATGACGACGAAGCGCGTGCCGGCGAAGTGGGCGTGGACATCTACTCGTTGATCAAGTACACCCGCTCCAACCAGAACACCAACATCAACCAGCGTCCGCTGGTGAAGGTGGGCGACGTGATCGCCCGTGGCGACGTCATTGCCGATGGCGCCTCGACCGACATGGGCGAGCTGGCGCTGGGCCAGAACATGCTGGTCGCCTTCATGCCGTGGAACGGCTACAACTTCGAAGACTCGATCCTGATCAACGAGAAGGTTGTTGCCGAAGACCGCTACACCTCGATCCATATCGAGGAGCTGTCTGTGGTCGCGCGCGACACCAAGCTCGGACCGGAAGAGATCACCCGCGATATCTCCAATCTGGCCGAGCGTCAGCTGGGGCGTCTGGACGATTCGGGCATCATTGCCATCGGTGCGGAAGTCGAAGCCGGCGATGTGCTGGTCGGCAAGGTTACGCCCAAGGGCGAAACTCAACTGACGCCGGAAGAGAAGCTGCTGCGCGCGATCTTCGGCGAGAAGGCATCCGACGTGAAGGACACCAGTCTTAAAGTGCCGTCCGGCATGTCGGGCGTGGTCATCGACGTGCAGGTGTTTACCCGCGAAGGCATCGAACGGGATAAACGTGCGCAGTCGATCATCGATACGCAACTGGCCGAGTACAAGAAGGACCTGACTGACCGCATGCGGATCGTCGAAGACGATACCTTTGCGCGTCTGGAAAAGCTCCTGCACCTGAAAGTGGCCAATGGTGGGCCGAAGAAGCTTGCCAAGGGCAGCAAAATCACCAAGGATTATCTGGAGTCGGTGGCCCGACACGACTGGTTCGATATCCGTCTGGCCGACGACGAGGCCAGCCGCCAGGTTGAGTCGCTGAAAGACAGCCTGACGCAGAAGCGCATCGAGTTCGATGCGATGTTCGAAGAGAAGAAAAAGAAACTGACTGCCGGCGACGAACTGCCGCCCGGCGTGCAGAAGATGGTCAAGGTCTATCTGGCAGTCAAGCGTCGTTTGCAGCCAGGTGACAAGATGGCCGGTCGTCACGGTAACAAGGGCGTGGTATCCAAGATCGTTCCGGTTGAGGATATGCCTTTCATGGAGGATGGCCGCCCCGTCGACATCGTGTTGAATCCGCTCGGCGTGCCGTCACGGATGAACATCGGCCAGATCCTGGAGACCCACCTCGGTTGGGCCGCCAAGGGCCTGGGCGAGCGTATCGGCGAGATGCTTGCGGCGCAGACCAAGTCGCTGGTGAAGGATCTGCGCGCCTTCCTGAAGCAGATCTACAACCAGTCGGGCAAGATGGAAGACCTCGATGGCTTCGCTGACGATGAAATCATCGAGCTGGCGCGCAACCTGAAAAAGGGCGTGCCGTTTGCTTCGCCGGTATTCGACGGCGCCAACGAAGACGAAATCCGCCAGATGCTGAAGCTGGCCGGCCTGCCGGAAGGCGGCCAGGTCACGCTGTACGACGGCCGTACCGGCGAAGCCTTCGACCGTCAGGTCACCGTGGGCTACAAGCACGTGCTGAAGCTGCACCATCTGGTCGACGACAAGATGCATGCCCGTTCCACCGGCCCTTACAGCCTCGTTACCCAGCAGCCGCTGGGCGGCANNTTCGGCGGCCAGCGCTTCGGCGAAATGGAAGTGTGGGCGCTGGAAGCCTACGGCGCGTCCTACGTGCTGCAGGAAATGCTGACGGTGAAGTCCGACGATGTGAATGGCCGTACCAAGGTGTACGAGAACATCGTCAAGGGCGACCACAAGATCGAGGCGGGCATGCCGGAATCCTTCAATGTGCTGGTGAAGGAAATCCGTTCGC
>DILD01000018.1 GCA_002424845.1 Thiobacillus denitrificans
CGGGAAAGCGTTTCAGCAGCAGCGCCAGCCAGGCGCGCCAGGCGGGCAGAGCGGGCAAGGTATGCGTTTCGCTGGCGGTGGCGCGCGCCAGCGCCTCGGCCAGACCGCGCGACTGATTGACGTGCCCCGGCTTGCCGTCACTGACGACCCAGACTATCAGCGGGAGGCTATTTTGGGCGTGCAATGATTCGTCCGTTTCAGGAAGTGGCGAACCGGATTTCAAGCAAGACGCTTTCGCCAATATCCCGGCTCACGGTGGCTGTGCATGACTGCGATGATCAGCACATAGTCAGGCTCAACGGTATACAGGATGGCATAGGGGAAAATGCGTGTTAAACACCGCCGAATGTCTTCTTCAAGCACGCTCCATCCGGCGGGGGTCTTGAGAACAAGCTGAATGGCATGTTCGACCGCCGCGATAAACCGTAATTCCAGCCCCGCCTGACAGGCCGCGTAATGCCGGGTTGCTTCTTCATATTCGGCCAGCGCATCCGGGTGGAACTTGAATCTCACCTTGAGAACAGCCGGCGAATACGGGACAGCGCTTCATCTCCCGGAATGGCCTGAACACTTCCGTTGCGAACATCGTCGCGTCGGCGTAGCGCCTCATCTGCCCAGAGTTTTCGGGTGTGGCCGTCCTCCAGCGGGTCGAGGCTCTCGGCCAGGCGGTCGGCCAGAAGTGCGCGCGCCTCGCTTGGCAGGGAAAGTGCCTCTTCGGCAATTTGTTCAACGGTCAGGTTCATGGGGTGTACTCCGGTGTGCTTTGGAAAATTGTAGTCATGAACATGCCTTTTCCCAACTTCGTGTAAGCGCCGCCTGCCAGCGATACGGTGCGGGGTCCAGCGCAGGCGTCCTGCCGTCCATCAGGTCGGCCAGCAGTTCGGCCGAGGCCGGCGCCATCGTCACCCCGTAGCGGTAATGTCCTGCGTTGACGAACACATTGTCGAAATCGGGATGGCGGTCGATGACCGGGATGTTGTCCGGCGAACCGGGGCGCAGGCCGGCCCAGTGTCGCACCGCTTGAGCGGCGGCCAGCGCGGGCAGCAGGTCGGCTGCTTCGGCATGCAGCCGCCGGCGTGTGGCGTCGTCGGTCGATTTGTCGAAGCCGGCGTCTTCCAGCGTGCTGCCCACCAGCAGGTGGCCATCCCGGCGCGGAATCAGATACAGCCCCCCGCGATACAGGATCGTCTCCAGCGTGCCCGGCTCAAGCTTGAACAGCAGCATCTGGCCGCGAATCGGACGAACGTGCGGTGTCGCCGCCAGACCGGTCAAGCCCAGGCCCGACCATGCGCCGGTGGCCAGCACCACCCGGTCTGCCGGGAAATCCTCCGTCACGGTTCGCACCGCCGTCACGCGCCCGCCCTGCGTCAGCACCCCGGTGGCCGGGCAATGCTCGCGTAGCGTGCCGCCTTGCCGGATGACCGCCGCGCGCAGCGCCGCCACCAGGCGTGGATTGCGTGCCTGCGCCACATCGGGCAGCCAGATGCGATTGTCTTCAGGCGGCACGGCGGGTGCCAGAGGCGGCGTGCCCGGGCAGTCCCGCAGCGCCGCCATCCCGTGCGCGGCACACCAGGCCAGCGCCTGTTCCGGCGCGGTCACGTCCAGTGCCAGCATCCCGCAGCGCCAGAATTCGACGTTTTGTCCTGACGCGGCTTCGACTCCATCCACCCAGTCCGCGTAGCCGGCCATCGAACGCAAGGCCAGTGCGGTGACCGGTTCGTCGTAATCCCACGGCAAAAGGGGCGACAGGATCCCGCCGCCGGCCCACGATGACTCGCCGCCCGCTGCACCGCGTTCCAGCACCGTGACCCGCTGACCGAGCTGCAGCAAGGTCCGGGCCACGCTCAGCCCCGATACCCCCGCGCCGATGACCAGCGTGTGCCCGGTCATGCGGCCGCTCCCGGCGCCATCCCGCAAAAACATAATTTCTTCATCGCGCAATTTTAGGGGGGAACGCCCGGCCTCGCCATCCCAGGCTTGCACGCGGACACTACAGAAACGATGCGCCGCGCCGTAATAGAATACCCGTTGTGGCCACCCGGCCCGACGCGGCGGATAATCGGCATCCGCCTGTTCATCCATAAATGCCAGTTATCGGTCAGTCGTGGCAACTTGCCGGCGCGACCTCTATCATCCAGATACGTAAAAAAGGACCAAACATGAAGCCAGCCAGACAAAGCGGATTTACCCTGATCGAGATGATGATCACCGTGGCGGTCATCGGCATCCTGGCGGCGATCGCCTATCCGGCCTATACGCAATACGTCGAGCGCGGTCATCGTGCGGCCGCGCAGACCGAGATGATGGTCATTGCCAACCAGCAGCAGCAGTTCTTTCTGTCCAATCGCAGCTATGCCACGACGCTGAGCGGTTTGGGCTATACGCTGCCCAGCGAGGTGGATGGGCGTTATGACGCGGCCATGAGTGTCGATAACGACGCCACGCCGCCGAGTTTCACCGTCACCTTCACCGCGACAGGCTCCCAGGCCGACGACGGCGATCTGGAACTGGGTAGCGACGGTACAAAAACCCGGGATGGCGCCGCATCGAAATGGTAAAGCCCTCCGTACCCCGCCTGCGATCGCAACGCGGCACCTCAATGATGGAGGTGCTGGTCACCATCATCATTCTCGCCATCGGGTTGCTGGGGCTGGCCGGTCTGCAATCGCGTCTGCAGGTATCCGAAATGGAGTCCTATCAGCGTGCCCAGGCACTGATCCTACTGAATGACATGGCCAATCGCCTTTCCACCAATCGCGCCGATGTCGCGAGTTATGTGACCGGCGCCGATGCCCCGCTGGGGGTCGGCGGGGTCTGCCCTACGGGGACCGATGCGGTGGAGGTCGATACCGGGGAATGGTGCGAAGCCTTGCAGGGCGCAGCCGAATCGATGGGGGGCAGCAAGGTCGGCGCCATGATCGGCGGGCGCGGCTGCATCGAAGACCTGGGCGATGACGAATACCTCATTACCGTCGCCTGGCAAGGCATGGCGCCCATTTCCGCGCCGCCGGAAAGCGTGGCCTGCGCACAGGGGCTTTACGATGGGGGAACCGAATGCGTCAACGATTTGTGCCGCCGCGCCATGACCACCATTGTGCGCAAGGGCAATCTGGAGGCGGGCTCATGAATCGGGCCGCTTTCCGCTTGAGCGCGATCGCCCTGCGGCATCCGCAATCCGGTCTTTCCCTGATTGAGCTGATGGTGTCCATCACCATCGGCATGATCATTCTGGCCGCGCTGCTGGCGCTCAATCTCAATGTCACCACCACCAACAGCGAAATGGCCAAGGCCAACCGCCAGATCGAAAACGGCCGCTTCGCCATCCAGGTGCTGCAGGACGACCTGGCGCACGCCGGCTTCTGGGGCCCCTTCGTTCCCCAGTTCGACGACCTGACCGAGCAAGGCACACCGCTGGATGCGCCGGACGCCTTCCCCGATCCCTGTTTGGCCTACAGCGCGGCGGACTGGGCGCCCGAGCACACTAAAAACCTGGTGGGCATTCCGGTGCAAAGCCATACCGGCACCTGCGGCGTGGTCACCAGCCCGCAGGCCAACACCGATGTGCTGGTCGTGCGCCGGGCCCAGACCTGCGTGGCGGGGGTCGGCGATTGTGAAGCCGAGGATGATGAAAAACTCTATTTCCAGGCCACCCTGTGCGAAGGCGAGATCGAAGCGCTTGCGCAAAATGGCAGCTCGGCCAACTCCATCACCCTGAATGCCGATGCCTCCGCGACCAGCAATTACTACAATGGCGCGGTCATTCGGATCATCGATGGCAACGGGGAAGGACTGGTCGGCAAGATTACCGCTTACGACGGCGGCACCAAGGCCGCCACGCTGGAAGACATCACCGTGCCTTCGGGTGCTTCGTGGGCCTACGTCAACAACGGGTCGTCCTATACCTTCGGCAATGGCTACGTGCTGGCGACGGAAGGCTTCATTTTCCATAACCGGAACTGCACCGATGCGGCGGACAAGCGTAAATATGTATCCAACCTGTATTACGTGCGCAGCTATGCCAGCACGGCGGGCGACGGCATCCCCACCCTGATGCGCTCAAGCTTCGATCTTTCGGGCGGCACCCTGAATCATCTCGCGGCCCAGCCGATGATCGAGGGCATCCAGGGTTTCCGCGTGGAATACGGCATCGACAACACGAGCGATTCGGGTGCGACCGTGAACAACTCGGTTGCCGTCGCATGGGCCGATCCGCTCAATCTGGTGTCGCCCACCAACCGCGGAGATGGCGTGCCGGACACCTGGGTCAGCGCTTCGGGCCTGACCTGCGCCAGCGCGGCCAGTTGCGCCGCCGCCAATGTCGTCGCCGTGAAGATTCATGTGCTGGCGCGCAGCGAGACGGCGACAAAGGGCTACACCGACACCAAGACCTATACCCTGGGCGGCACGACGATGGGGCCGTTCAACGACGGCTTCAAGCGTCATGTCTTTTCCACCACGGTTCGCCTCGCCAACCCGGCCGGCCGGAGGGATACGCCATGAGGCCCCCGGTTGCTTTACGCGCCCAGCGCGGGGCCACCCTGGTCATCGGCCTCATCATGCTGGTTCTGATCACGCTGATGATGACTTCGGCATTCATGCTCAGCAGCGGCAATCTCCGGGCGGTGGGCAACATGCAGTTTCGCAGCGAGGCCATGGCGGCCGCCAATCTGGCCATCGAGCAGGTGCTGGGGACCGATTTTTCCGAAGCGCCCGCCGCCCAGACGGTCAACATCGATCTCGATAACGACGGCACCACGGATTATGCCGTCGAGGTCGCCATACCCACCTGCGTTCGTGCAACCGTAGCCAAGCCGGCCCTGGGCAGCAGCCTGTCGCTGGGCACGGCCATGTCGAGTTCGGCCTTCTGGAACACGGTATGGGATATCGATGCCGACGTGAATGACACCGCCACCGGAGCCGCCATCCGCATCCATCAGGGCGTTCGCGTGCTGCTGAGCAAAGCTCAGAAAGACAGCGTGTGCGATGACTGAGTCCCACTTACAGCAGGAGTTATCGTGAAAATCCCTTTCCTTAAAAGTGTGCTGACAGCCGGTTTGCTGGCCTTTTCCCTGGCAGCCCCCGCCGAGGATATCGACCTGTTCGTGATTCCCCCGCGGGACGACATCGACAAGCCGAACGTGCTGATCATCGTGGACAACACCGCCAACTGGAACACGGCATTCGAGGCGGAAATGGATGCATTGCAGGACACCATCGAGAACCTGCCGAATGACGCGTTCCGCATCGGCATCATGTTTTCGGCGGAAACCGGCAACCCCAACAACAATGTGGCGGGCGGCTATGTGCGGGCGGCCATCCGCCTGATGACGGCTGCCAACAAGGAAAAATACAAGAGCCTGGTAGATAGCTTCGACAGGACGGGTGACGCAGGCAACGGCGGCCAGTCCAGCCTGGTGATGGCCGAGGCCTATCGCTACCTGTCCGGCGGCGCGCCCTATGCCGGCAACAACAAGGCCAAGGCCGACTATACGGGCAATGTCTATGGCACGTCGAAATCGAAGGCCATTTACGCGCTGGGTGACAACGCGCTCAGTTCGATCGGCGCCACGGCCTACAACAAGCCCAGTTCGACCTGCCAGAAGAATTTCATCATCTACATCAGCAACGGTGCGCCGAACGACAACGTTTCGGTCAGGAGCGAGTCCAATTCCATGCTTGAGGCCGCCGCGACCGCACTGGGCATCACCGGCGCCAGCACGGTGATTCCGCTCTCGCCCAATGCCTCGCAGGCCAATCCCAGCGACGAATGGGCGCGCTTCATGAAGCAGACCGCGCTCGGGGTGACGACGTTCACCATCGATGTCGACAAGGTCACCACCGGCCAGGGACCGGGCTGGACCGCCGTGCTGAAAAGCATGGCCAGCACCAGCAGCGGCAAGTATTTCGATGTCAGCACGGCGGAGGGGGAAACGGGCGATGCGCTGCAAGAGGCCCTGAACAACATCCTGTCCGAGATCCAGTCGGTCAACAGCGTGTTCTCCTCGGTGAGCTTGCCGGTGAGCGTCAACACCCAGGGCACTTATCTGAACCAGGTATTCATCGGCATGTTCCGCCCGGGCGTGTTGCCGCGCTGGGCCGGCAATCTGAAGCAGTACAAGCTGGGCTACGATTCGAGCGGCACGCTGACGACGCTCGATGCGGACGGTAATAACGCCATCAGCAGCGGCGGCACCGGCTTCATCGCCGAATGCGCGCGCAGTTTCTGGACGCCGACGACCGTCGATACCTACTGGGCATTCGACGAGCAGGGCGCCTGCCTGGCGGTCGCCGACTCGAAAGCCTCGAACACGCCGGACGGCAACTACGTGGAAAAGGGCGGGCAGGCCTACACCTTACGGGGCTCGCCGCCCAGTTTCACGAATGCGCTGTCGCGCACGGTCTATACCTGTTCGCCCGCTTCGTGCACCGCGCTGACCAGCTTCAACACCGCGAACGCGGACATTACCCAGGCCTTGCTCGACCCAACCGTGGGGGCGACGAACCGGGACAGCCTGATCAACTGGGGGCGCGGGGTCAACGTCGACAGCGAGGGCTACGCAAGCTATCAGATCCGGCCCTCCATTCACGGCGACGTGGTGCATTCGCGTCCGGTCGCGATCGATTTCGGCGGCAGCACCGGGGTGGTGGTGTTTTATGGCGGCAACGACGGCATGCTGCGCGCGGTCAATGGCAACCGCACCAGCAGCATCGACAGCGTCGTGGCGGGGGGCGAATTGTGGTCGTTCATGCCGCCGGAGTTCTATCCCAGCATCAAGCGTATCCGCGATGATGAAACGCCCATTCTGTTCAAGGAGATGAACGAGACCAACATCCCGCCCGAGCCGAAAGAATACGGCTTTGACGGGGTCATCTCCGCGTACCAGGGCGACACCCACACCTGGGTGTTCGGAACCATGCGTCGCGGCGGCCGCTCGGTCTACGCCTTCAATGTGACGACGCCGACGAGTCCTGCGCTGAAGTGGCGGGTGGGCTGCCCCAATCCGGACAACGACACGGGGTGTTCGACCGGGTTCGATGGCATGGGCCAGAGTTGGTCGGCGCCCAAGTCCCTGAAGGCGCAGGGCTACTCGGTCAGTGGCGCGGGCACGGAAAAACCCATGCTGATCATGGGCGGCGGCTACGATACCTGCGAGGACGGCGACCCCCATACCTGCACGTCCTCGAACAAGGGCAACAAGGTCTATGTGCTGGATGCGGACACCGGCACCCTGTTGAAGGCGCTGGATACCGACCGCGGCGTGGTGGCCGATGTGTTCGTGGTGATCAACAGCGTGACCGGACTCGCCAAGCTGGCCTACACGGCGGATCTGGGCGGCAATGTCTATCGCATCAACATGACCGATGCGGATGGCGTTGGCGTTGCCCCGTCAGCCTGGACGATCACCAAGATTGCTGAGCTGGGCGGGAGCGGCGCCGCTGCCCGCAAGTTCATGTTCGCGCCGGATGTGGTGCTGGAGAGCGACAAGTACATATTGCTGCTCGGTTCGGGCGACCGCGAAAAACCCCTGAACAGCTATACGTCGGCGCATGGCGTGGCCAACCAGTTCTTCATGCTGATCGATAACCCCGCGGACACCGAGCAGGAACTGATCACCATGGACTTGCTGGCGAATATCGACTACGAGGCGGACAGCCCGACAGTCGCCACGGTGCAGGAGAAAATGGGCTGGTCCCTGGCGTTGAACACGGGTGAACAGGTGGTGACCACCGCGATCACGATCTTCGGCACGGTATCGTTCAGCACCCATGAGCCGGCCCCTGTGGAGACCGACCCGAACGTCTGCTCGCCGGGACTGGGAACGTCGCGCGCCTACAATATTTCCTACCTCAATGCGGCGCCTGTCCGCACCTCGGGAAGCCGGTATGGAGAAATCGCCGGCGGCGGCCTGCCGCCTTCTCCGGTGGCCGGTCAGGTGACGCTGGATGACGGCGAAACGGTGCCGTTCTGCATCGGCTGCGATGAGGAGTCGGCGCTGAAAGGCACCGACCCGCCGCCGCCCGTCATGGCCGTTCAGCCCAAGAGCCGGGTTTACTGGCATATCCAGCAATGACGGGCGGCCGATTCCCCGCTGGCGGGGTGATTCATGCGCAGTCCGCGGCCTCGGAGCGCCGCAGGGGGCAGCAGGGTTTCACGCTGGTTGAGATCATGGTCACCATCGCCATTATCGGCATGGTGAGCATGATTGCGATACCCGCCTTCAGCAATTCGATGCTGAGCGGCAAGCTGGCCTCGATTGCAAACAGTTTTGCTTCCAGCGCGCAGCTGGCGCGCAGCGAGGCGATCAAGCGCAACGGAACCGTGTCGCTGTGCGCGTCATCCAACGGGAGCAGCTGTTCGGGCGGCTGGACCGATGGCTGGATCGTGCTGGCCGGTAGTTCGGTGATTTCTGCCCAGCCTGCCTTGCCCAGCGGTTTTCAGATGACCGGCAATGCCACGGACATTCAATTCAAGTCGACCGGCCTGGTGGACACCTGCACGTCATTGACCTTGAAAAAGACCTCGGACAACAGCCAGCAGCGGGTGCTGACCATCAGCACCACCGGTCGCCCGAAAATCGAGAAAACCACCGCCACCGGATGCGGCGCGTAATAACGCGCAGCCCCCTGATGAGGGGGCCGACGCGCCCCGGTTACGACTAAAGTTGTATAGACGCTCACCACGCGTGATGCCAACGTCATCCCAACGGGACACGGGGGCGCGGGATGAGACAGTCGGGCATGACACTGGTCGAGCTTGCGCTTGTTCTGGCCGTGGCCGGCATTTTGCTGGCGATTGCCATTCCGGCTTTGGCTTCGATGGCTCAGGCCGGCCGTTTGTCCGGTTTCACCAATGAACTGATTTCATCCCTGCATCTGACGCGCAGCGAGGCCATCAAGCGCAATTCGCGCGCGGTGATGTGCAAGTCGGCGAACGGGATGACCTGTGCCTCCAGCGGGAGCTGGGATCAGGGCTGGCTGGTTTTTCACGATGCCAACAACAATGCGGCGCTGGACGCGGGCGAGGCCGTGGTGCAGGCCCGGCAGGGACTGCCGGCGGGCTTCAGCGTGACGGGAAACCGGCATGTCGCCAGCTACATTTCCTATGCGCCAACCGGCGCCACCAGGCTGCGCAGTGGGGGATTGCAGGTGGGAACCCTGACCCTGTGCAACGAATCGGAGACGTCTGGGCCGGCAAGACAGATCATACTCAGCAGCACCGGCCGGCCACGCATCAAGCGGATTGAACAGGCGCCCTGTCCCTGAGGGAACCGCCCGGCTCAGGCGTTCAGGCCTTTCGGCAGGGCGAATGAAACCTTTTCCCGCACGCCATCCAGATCGCTGACGCCTTCGACACCCAGCTGATGGAGATGTGCGATCACCTCGCGGACCAGAACCTCGGGGGCCGAAGCGCCTGCCGTGACCCCGATTTGTTTCTTTCCGGCCACCCACTGCGGATCGATTTCACTGGCGCTGTCGACCATGTAGGCGGCCACACCGAGATTCTGCGCGACTTCTCTCAAGCGATTGGAGTTGGAACTGGTGGGCGAGCCGACCACGATGACCATGTCGCAGCGTGCAGCCAGGTCCTTGACGGCATCCTGGCGATTCTGGGTGGCGTAGCAGATATCGTCTTTCTTCGGCCCCATGATGCCGGGGAATCGTGCACGCAGGGCATCGACCACGCGCGCGGCATCGTCCATCGACAGCGTGGTCTGGGTGACGTAGGCGAGTTTGTCCGGGTCCGTTACGTTCAGATGGGCAACGTCTTCCACCGTCTCGACCAGATACATGCCGCCGTTTGCCTGCCCCAGGGTGCCTTCGACCTCGGGATGGCCCTTGTGTCCGATCATCACGATTTCGCAGCCCTTGTCGCGCAGCTTGCTGACTTCGACGTGAACCTTGGTGACCAGCGGGCAGGTGGCGTCGAATACGTTCAGCCCGCGCGCTTCGGCCTCGGCCCGTACCGCCTGCGATACGCCGTGCGCGCTGAAGATGACAGTGGCGCCTGCCGGGACTTCGGAGAGTTCCTCGACGAAGATGGCTCCCTTGGCTTTTAGGTCGTTGACGACGTAGGTGTTGTGGACGACTTCATGGCGCACGTAGATCGGCGCGCCAAACTTTTCCAGTGCGCGCTCGACGATGGCGATGGCACGGTCGACGCCGGCGCAGAAGCCGCGCGGGTTGGCGAGAAGAATGGTGGGCGTCGTCATGGCTGGGTTTCCGGTTTTACAGAATACGGATGATTTCGACTTCGAATTCGATAAACAGATCCGCGAGCGGATGGTTGAAATCGACCTTAATGGATTCGTCGCCGATTTCGAGAATATGCCCGGCCAGGGTCTGGCCGTTGGGCATGGCGAATTCAATCAGCTGGTCGACGCTAAATTCAATGTCGGCGGGCAGATCGGTTTTCGGCAGGGTCTGGATCAGATCGGGCTGGCTGATGCCGAAGGCCTGCTCCGGATCGAGCAGGAATACATGACGCTCGCCGGGAACGAGGTCGATCAGCCATTGCTCCAGCATCGGGGCCAGCGTGCCGTCGCCGAGGGTGACGGTTTCCGGTTCGGCATCGTCGAAATTGGAAATGAGCTCATCGCCGCCGCGCGGGCGCAGGGCATAACGGAGTTGCAGGGTGTCGCCAGCGGCGACCGGGCGCACTGTCATCATGCCTTCGGTGCGGTGGGCTTGCCGCGCAGGCTGTCCCAGATCAGCAATGCGGCGCCAACGGTGATGGCTGAATCCGCCACGTTGAATGCCGGCCAGGCAAAGCCGCGGTAGTGGAAATACAGGAAGTCTACCACATGGCCCAGCGCCACGCGGTCGATGACATTGCCGAGCGCGCCGCCGAGCACCAGCGCCAGCGCAAAGGCCAGCCGCGGTTCGTGGGCGTGGCGCTTCAGCAGGCGCACGATAATGAAGGTGGCGATGACGCCCACCGTGATGAAGAACCAGCGCTGCCAGCCGCCGGCATCGGCCAGGAAGCTGAAGGCCGCGCCGGTGTTGTGGACGAGCACCAGCGAGAAAAACGGCAGCACCGGGATGAGTTCCTGGTAGTCGAGGCTGGACGACACCCACCATTTGGTCAGGTGGTCGAGCACGAGGATGGCGAGCGCGAGGCCCAGCCATTTGCGCAGTGCGGGGTCAGCGAAATATTTCATGGCGTAGAGCGTCCGATTTGAACGAAACAGTCCGGGTCTTGTGGGAGGCCCGCCTCGGGCCGATTGGGTGCGAACATCG
>DILD01000053.1 GCA_002424845.1 Thiobacillus denitrificans
TCCCTTGTGATTCGATCACACTAAAGGGTCGTTCGAGACCAGGACGTTGATAGGCTGGGTGTGGAAGCGCAGTAATGCGTTAAGCTAACCAGTACTAATTGCCCGTGAGGCTTGATCCTATAATTTTGAGAAGCATGCAGTGTGTGTATGTGTGCGATACAGTTTCAACCCAACACCTTCTTCCAGCACGTCGCATGATTGATTCAAGATTTGATTCAAGTCAGCGCGGCGTGATTAAAGCAGTCGGCCGAGCGATCGCAAGATCGCAGAGCAACCCGGACAACTCGAATGCTGGGTCAAGACGCAACCAACCGGTTGGCCTTGATCCTCACCCCTTTGTCTGACGACCATAGCAGAGTGGAACCACCCCTTCCCATCCCGAACAGGACGGTGAAACGCTCCCGCGCCAATGATAGTAGGCATCCGCCTGTGAAAGTAGGTCATCGTCAGACTCCTTATCCGTAGCCGAAGAAACCCTCTTCGGATACAAACCAAACCCCCTCCCAAAAAGAGGGGGTTTTTTATTGGGCGTCAGGAAGGTGGCGGAAATACCTTGGCTCAAGGCATGTAAAATTCCAGAAGTGATTACCCGTACCCACCAAGCCCTGTTTCCGATCCTGCGACAATTGTCTGATGGGCGATTTCATTCAGGTCAGGCGCTGGCGCACGAACATGGTCTTTCACGTGCCAGCATCTTCAATGTGATCGCCCAAGCTGAGTTGATGGGCCTGAAAATTCATGCGGTTCGGGGCCGCGGTTATTGGATGCCCGAGCCTTTTGAATGGTTGGACAGGAATGCTGTCACTCAATATCTGGGCGAGGCGTCCGGGGCATTCACGCTGAACATCCTCGATAGCGTGGTGTCGACCAATACCGACCTGGTCGCTGCGGCATTAAGCGGCGCCGTGGACGGTACTTTGCTGTGTGCCGAACACCAGCATTCCGGCAAAGGCCGCCGCGGTCGGGCATGGCATTCGGTTCCCGGCGGCAGCCTGACTTTTTCGGTGCTTTGGCGGTTCGAAACCGGACTGCAGTCGCTCGCGGGATTGAGCCTCGCAGTGGGGCTGGCGATCGCACGTGCGGTCAATCGCCACAGCCGCCATCCGGCAAAATTGAAATGGCCTAATGACATCCTGGTTGATTACCGTAAGCTGGCTGGAATTCTGGTCGAGGTTCAGGGCGATATGCATGGCCCTGCTTTTGCCGTGGTCGGGGTCGGGCTGAATGTCCGTTTGAACGAGGTGCAGCGGGATGCCGTCGATCAGGCGGTGGTCGACCTTGCCGAAATGGGGATAAAGGCAGGCCGGAATCGCCTGCTGGCAGATTGCATGCAGGAATTGAATGCCGTGTTGAGTGTTTTTCGTCAGAGGGGCTTTGCTGGCTTGCGTGATGACTGGCTTGCGCTTGACGCATTTCTGGGCAAACAGGTCGTTCTGAGCTTGCCAGATGGCCGCAAGATACATGGCGTGGCATCGGGGGTGGATGACACGGGAGCCTTTCTTTTGAGCGACGGCCGGTCGACCATCACACCCTATAGCGGTGGGGAAATCAGCTTGCGACTGGAACATCCATAATGAACGCCAGACGGTTGTTGATCGATGCAGGCAACTCAAGTCTCAAATGGGCCTTGGTCGAAGCGGGGCAATGGCAGGCTCGGGGACGGGTGGACTATGCGGATGGGGCCACTCTTAAGGCACAAATGAGACCCGGTACCGAATGCTTTGTCGCGAGCGTGACAGCACCCGAACGAGAAAAACAGCTGGCTGCGCTGCTGGACGAAGCCGGGATGAAATCGGTATGGCTGACAGCTGAGTCTGGCTTTGGCGAGGTGACCAATACCTACCAGAACCCTGGACAATTGGGCGTGGATCGCTGGATGGGCCTGATCGGCGCACGCCAGCGGACCCGTGCGCCAGTACTCGTGGTGTCGGTTGGTACGGCAATGACCGTGGACGCCATGTCGGGTGAGGGGACGTTTCTAGGCGGGGTGATCGTCCCCGGGCCTGAATTGATGCGCCTGTCGCTAAAGCAGGGGACGGCACGCGTGAACGGCCTGGGTGGGGAGTGGAAGACTTTCCCAAAAAACACGGCTGATGGTGTGCAAAGCGGCATTGTGGCTGCGCTATGCGGTGTCGTTCGCCAGCAGTATGAGTTCCTCGCTGAGTTTGAAACGGTGAGACCGAAATGTTTGCTGACCGGTGGCGCTGCCGAGTTGATATTGCCACATCTGTCCATGCCAGCCGAGGGGGTTCCACTTCTGGTTCTGGAAGGGATGGCCTGTGTTGCGCGAGAGAGGGATACATGATGAAACGGGTTGCAGGAGTCTTGTTGCTGGCCAACCTGATGCTGGCAGGATTCTTTATTGGCCAGGAGCACTGGCCACATGCCTCATCTGAAACAATGTTACCGATGAACGTCGACCGGCTCAGCTTGCGCAGTCAGTCAGTGCATGCAGCCCAGAAAGCCGTTTCGCTCGTGCCAGAGGTCATGTGCGTGGAATGGCGTGGCCTGACTCCGGAAGAGTTTTCTCAGGTACGCGAACAGCTCAAGGCCATGGTCGCCGAGCGGGTGATGTCATTTGCTGAAGTTCCGCTGGATACCCGACGCTGGGTTATCTTCCCCCCCTTGCCCAGTCCGCAATCGGCGGCAGCCAAGTTGAACGAACTGGTTGCGGCAGGTTTGAAGGATGCATTCGTGGTGAAGGATGGTGTCTGGCGCAATGCCATTTCACTGGGGCTGTTCGCCAACGATGAGGCGGCGCGTCGGCGTGTGCGCGAAGTGGAAGACAGGGGCGTACTGGGCACGCGCATTGAGGTGATGCCGCGGCAGGGAACGGATTATTACTTTGTGATTCGTAGCGAGGATCCGGATGCGCTGAAGGGACTGAGCGAGATCAGGCAGGCTTTTCCGAACAGTCAGCAGTCGCGGGTAGCCTGCCCGTCATAAGGGACCTGCCAGAAAGTCGAGGGCAATACCCCCGAATACAGCGGCGCCAAACCAGGTGTTGTGCAGGAAGGCATGGAAGCATTGCTTCGGATCGCGCCGGCGGATCAGTTTCATGTGATACAGGGCAATCATGCCTGCAACCGATAGGCCGCTGTAGTATGCCCAGTTCATTTCTCGCTGCACGCCCACCCAGCCGAGCAACGCTAGCGTGAAGACATAACAGATTGCGATCGCGGCCAAATCAAAGCGGCCAAAAGTAATGGCCGATGTTCTGATCCCGATCTTCAGATCGTCTTCACGGTCAACCATGGCATATTGGGTGTCATAGGCCACTGCCCAAAAGACATTGGCGAGCAACAGTATCCAGGCTTCTAAAGGAACCTCACCCTGTAGTGCCGCGTAGCTCATCGGAATGCCAAAGCCGAAGGCGATACCAAGATAGGCCTGAGGAATAGCCAGGAAACGCTTGGTGAACGGATAGCTGGCCGCTAGAAACAGCGCGACGACCGACAATTTCAGCACCAGCGTGTGGAGCGGCAGAATCAGTAGAAAGGCCAGCAGCGACAGGCCCGCTGACAGCAGCAAAGCCTCTTTTGGCGATACTTTCCCCGCTGCCAGTGGGCGTTCGCGCGTGCGCGCCACATGCGGGTCAAAATCCCGGTCAGCGTAGTCGTTGATGACGCAGCCGGCCGATCGCATCAGTACTACGCCAACGACGAAAATCCACAGGATCAGCCAATGCGGGTGACCATTGCTGGCAAGCCACTGCCCCCATAGCGTTGGCCAAAGCAGCAACAGAATGCCGATTGGCTTGTCCAGTCGCATGAGCTTTTCGTAATGGGTCAGGCGTTCGTTCAGATTCATAAGGCGTGAATCGCGGGCAGAAATACTTCAGTCACCAGTAACGGATGGCCGTTGAGGCAAAACACCGAGCGGCGGACCCACAGGCTGTTGACCGTCAGCACTTGCTGAGCGGAGACCGATCGGAATAGTGGATGCCCGCGTCGGATTTGGCGGTAGGCCAGGGGCATTCGTTGAATACGATGATCGCTAAACAGTGCCTCGCCGAGCGAGCGGCTGCCGAGTCGGGTGATGCCACTCCAGCCGCCACGCAGACCCGCATGGGGCAGTACGCTGTGTGCAAATACCACCGGTACGCCGTCACACAGCAGCATGACTTCCCGCACATAGGCGCGAGTGCCCGGGGCCAGATCAAGCAAGGCATATTCATCGGGGTTGGGGCGGGTGAGCCCGGTGGCCAGTGGCAGCACGCGAAACGACGCACAACGCGACTTCAGGCGCTGGGTGAGCGAGCCGTTGTCGCTGAGCCAGGGACGTAGCACGCGTGGAATCGAGTGGGGGTGGGCAAGCCAGCCCTGCCGGGAGTCAAGCACGGCAAACCGTTCAGAGTGCGGGAAGTCGGCATTATGCCGCAGCCATGCCATCTAAATCGACGTCAGTGCCTGCCGTTGGCCAATCCAGCGTTCCATATGGCGTGCGGCGATGTCCGGGTGGTGCAGCAGGCAGCGCTGCGCCAGATCGCGCGCGGCTTCCAGCAGCGCGATGTCGCGCTCCAGATCGGCGAAGCGCAGCATCGGCAGGCCGCTCTGACGGTGGCCGAGCAGTTCGCCAGGGCCACGCAGCAGCAGGTCCTGGCGCGCGATTTCAAAGCCGTCAGTCAGCTCGAAGATCACCTTGAGGCGTGCGCGCGCCAGTTCGGATAAGGGCGTTTCATACAGCAGCACGCTTACCGATTCCCGGCTGCCGCGTCCGACCCGGCCGCGCAGTTGATGCAGTTGCGCCAGCCCCATGCGTTCGGCGTGCTCGATCACCATCAGCGCGGCATTGGGGACGTCGACACCGACTTCAATCACGGTGGTCGCCACCAGCAGATCGATTTCGTGGGCCTGGAACGCCGCCATCACCGCCTGCTTGTCATCCGGCTTCAAGCGGCCATGCACCAAGCCGATGCGCAAATCGGGCAACTGTTCCGTCAGCGTTGCATAGGTGTCCTGCGCGGTCTGCAGTTGCAGCTTCTCGGATTCCTCGATCAGCGGGCACACCCAGTAGGCCTGGCCGCCGGCGAGGCAGGCCTCGCGTACCCTTACCAGCACATCGTCGCGGCGCGCGGCGCTCACCAGTTTGGTGACGATGGGGGTGCGGCCCGGCGGCAGTTCATCGATGACCGAAACGTCGAGGTCGGCAAAAAAACTCATCGCCAGCGTGCGGGGAATTGGGGTCGCACTCATCATCAACTGGTGCGGTTCGGCGCCTTTCTGCATCAATGCCAAGCGCTGGCCAACGCCAAAACGGTGCTGTTCATCGATCACAATCATTCCCAATCGAGCAAAGCTGCCGGCTTCCTGGAACAGCGCATGCGTGCCGAAGGCGAGACCGGCTTCGCCCGCAGCAATCGCCGCCCAGGCGGCGGCACGCTCGGCTTTGCGCTGGCTGCCGGAAATCCAGACGCAGCGCACGCCCAGTTCTGATAAAACAGGCTGCAGCTTGCGGTAATGTTGTTCAGCGAGGATCTCGGTTGGTGCCATGAAGGCGGCCTGGAAGCCGTTCTCGATCGCCTGCAGACAAGCCAGTGCGGCAACCACGGTCTTGCCACTACCGACGTCCCCTTGCAGCAGACGGCGCATGGGATGGGGCTGATTCAGGTCGGCGCTGATTTCCTGCCAGGCATGTGACTGTGCGCGGGTTAGCGCAAATGGCAGCAGGCGGGTGAATGCGGCGGTTAGTTGTTCTCGGGGTGGCAGGGGCTGGGTGGAGTGCGACTTGCGTTGTTGGCGTGCGGTCGCCAGCGACAACTGCTGTGCCAGTAGCTCATCGAAAGCCAGTCGCTGCCATGCGGGGTGCCGACGCGACTCGATCTCGGCCAGTTCACCACTCCGTGGCGGCTGGTGCAGCGTGCGAATGCTTGCCTCCAGCGCTGGCAACTCGAGTTCGGCCAGCCAGTCAGCAGGCAAGGTGTCCGTGATTGGCGCGAGCAATGCCCGTTCGATGGCCTTGCGCAAAGTGGCTTGACCGAGTCCGGCGGTGGTTGGATAGACTGGCGTCAGCTGGGTGGGCAGGGGCGTGGCATCATCGGCCTTGGCAAAGCGCGGATGAACCATCTCCAAGCCCAGAAAACCACTGCGCACCTCGCCATTGAAGCGGAAAGATTCTCCCGGTTGGAACAGCTTGAGATGGCTGGGATAGAAATTCAGGAAGCGGATACCCAGTATGCCGCTGTCATCCTCCACCATCACCGTCAGCATGCGGCGCGGTCGGTAGGCGACGCCGGCCTCGCGCACCATGGCCTGCACCTGTGCCGTTTGACCGGGCAGCAGGTCGCGGACTGGCGTGAGACGGGTTTCGTCTTCCCAGCGCAAGGGCAGATGCAGTACCAGATCGGCGTCGCGCTTGAGGCCCAGCTTGGCGAGTTTGGCGGCGAGCGCCTGACTGACCGGAAAGGAAAACGGCGCGGCCGCTTTCAATTGAATGATTTATCCGAGGACCATTACAGCGTCGGCCTCAACCAGTGCACCGCGAGGTAGCGCGGCCACGCCGACTGCTGCGCGCGCCGGGTAGGGCTGGCTGAAATAGCTCGCCATGATTTCGTTGACTTTGGGGAAGTGGCCGAGGTCAGTGAGGAATACATTGAGTTTGACCACGTTGCCTAGCGAGCCTCCGGCCGCTTTGGCTACAGCTGCCAGATTCTTGAATACCTGATGAATCTGCGCATCAATACCATCCACCATCTGCATGGAAGCAGGATCGAGACCGATCTGTCCTGACATATAGACGGTATGGTCGACTCGCACAGCCTGCGAATAGGTGCCAATCGCGGCCGGTGCATCGGCGGTCTGGATGATGTGTTTGCTCATGCGATGAATCCTGATGGCTGACTATTGATTATTGGGCGGGCGAGGAACGACCATCCCGCTTTCCCTTGATGCGGAAAATCCTTACCACGTCGGGCAATACGCGGAGGCCGCGCATGACGCGAGCGAGATGCATGCGATTTTCTACCTGAACAGTGAAGAACAGAATGGTATAGGGGCTACCATCCTCTTCTTCCATTGCGACATTACCGATGTTTGAGCCGTGTTCGGCGATTGCCGCGGCGACCTTGGCCAGCACTCCCCGCTGGTTACTGACGACAACCTTGATTGAAACGTCGAACATGTGGCCTGGTTCGGTCTCCCATTCGACGTCAAGCCATTTGTCCGGATCGGCACGGAAGGTACGGATTGAGGGACAGTCGTGGGTATGAATGATGAGCCCGCGATCCTTGTGGATGAAACCCAGAATCGGGTCACCCGGGATCGGGTGGCAGCACTGGGCCAGTTCGACCGCCACGCCTTCGGTGCCACGGATGCTGATGGCATGGGGATGGGCCGGCTCGCCGGATTTTTCGCCCTGAACTTGCAGGAGTTGATGCGCAACGACCAGGGGCAATTTGCTACCCAGGCCGATGGCGGCGAAAAGCTCCTGCCGGGTTTGCATGCCGTAATCCTTGAGCAGGCGTTCCCATACGGCGGGATCGGGCCCGGACGATTCGGGATGCAGCGCCGTGATGGCGTGATTGAGCAGACGTTCACCCAAGGCGGCCGCTTCTTCCACTCGCGTGTTGCGCAGGTAATTGCGGATATGGGAGCGCGCCTTGCCGGTCACGATGAAATTGAGCCAGGCCGCATTGGGGCTGGCATTCGCTGCAGTCAGAATTTCGACATGGTCACCGTTGCGAAGCTGGGTTCGTAACGGCATCAGCTCGTAATTGATCTTGACCGCCACGCAATGGCGGCCGACGTCCGTGTGTACCGCAAATGCAAAATCGACTGCCGTGGCTCCGCGTGGCAATGCCATGATTTTGCCCTTGGGCGTGAAGACATAGACCTCGTCGGGAAACAGGTCGACCTTGATGTGTTCGAGGAATTCGGGCGAATCGCCATGGTCGGCATGGATGTCCAGCAGAGACTGCAGCCAGCGATGGGTGCGTGTCTGTACCTCATTCAGTGCAGTGTCAGCCGACTTGTACATCCAGTGTGAAGCCACGCCCGATTCGGCCAGACGGTTCATGTCGGTGGTGCGAATCTGCACTTCGATCGGGGTGCCATTGGGGCCGAACAGGATCGAGTGCAGCGACTGATAGCCGTTGGCCTTGGGAATCGCGATGTAATCCTTGAATTTTCCGGGAATGGGCTTGTACAGCGAGTGCAAGGCACCCAGTGTCAGATAGCAGGTCGGCTGGTCGCGTACCACCACCCGGAAGCCGTAGATGTCGAAAACTTCGGAAAACGCCAGGTTTTTTTCCTGCATCTTGCTGTAGATGCTGTAGAGGTGTTTTTCGCGGCCGCTAATTGCGGCTTCGATTTTGCATTGATCGAGCTTTTCCTGCAGCGCAACCTTGATTTTCTCAACCAGCTCCCGGCGATTGCCGCGAGCCGCTTTCACCGCTTTGGCCAGCACCTGATAGCGGTTGGGGTGGATATAGCGGAAACCGAGGTCTTCCAGCTCTTGATAGACCGAATGCAAGCCCAGCCGATTGGCGATGGGCGCATAGATTTCCAGCGTTTCGGTGGCGATGCGACGGCGCTTTTCAGCCGGCATCGCCCCCATGGTATGCATGTTGTGCAGGCGGTCGGCAAGTTTGACCAGGATGACCCTGACATCGCGCGCCATTGCCAGCAGCATCTTGCGGAAGTTTTCCGCCTGGGCATGCTGTTCGGAAGCAAACGACAGCTTGTCGAGTTTGGAAACACCCTCTACCAGCAATCCGACAGCTTTGCCAAAGCGTGCTTCGATTTCCCCCGCCGTGGCCGGGGTGTCTTCCACTACATCGTGCAGTAGCGCAGCAGCCAGCGTCTGGGTATCGAGATGCCAGCCGGCGAGAATGCCGGCGACAGCCAGCGGATGGGAAATATAGGGTTCGCCGCTTTTGCGGAACTGCCCTTCGTGGGCCCTGCGGCTGAACTCGTAGGCATCTTCAAGGGTGCCAATTTCATCCGCTGAGAGATAGGCTAGGGCCGGACGCAGCGAGTCGAATTCGTGCGTCAACGCCGGCGCATGGTTCGCATGCGCCGGTTGTTTCTGGATCGGATGATCAGGCACGACCCCGGTTGAGGATTTCACGTCCGATTTTTCCGGCTGCGATTTCACGCAATGCGGTGACAATGGGCTTGTCCTTCGACTCGACCATCGGTTGTGAACCTTGCGCCAGCTGGCGGGCGCGATAGGTTACAGCGAGCGTCAACTCGAAACGGTTGGGGAACATTTCAATGCAATCGTCAACTGTAATGCGGGCCATGCGGATACTCCTGCTTCAGGCGGTGCGGATGCACCTTTTCAGACGTGTCGGAATTCCTCGAACAGCGCAGCGTGCCGGTCAAGCTGGCGCGGCGCCTCGAGGCGAATACTGCGAGTGATTGCAACCAGATCCTGCAGGGCATGGTCGAAATCATCATTTACGATTATATAGTCGAATGCCCCTGCATGAGCGACATCCTGGGCGGCCGCTGCCAAACGGCGTTCGATGACCTCCTGACTGTCCTGCCCGCGTCCTGACAGACGGGTCCGCAGCGCCCCGAACGACGGGGGCAGAATGAAAATCGAAGCGGATTCCGAAAAGTGCTGCCGCACCTGTTCTGCGCCCTGCCAGTCGATTTCCAGCAGGATGTCCTGGCCAGCATTGAGGTCACGTGCGATGCCGCCTTTCGAGGTGCCGTAGAAATTGCCGTATACCTCGGCATGCTCCAGAAACTCGCCTTCCGCCAGCATGGACTCGAACTGGCCGCGACTGACGAAGTGGTAGTCGCGACCGTCGGTTTCGCCTGGGCGTGGCGCGCGCGTGGTGTAGGACACCGACAAGCGAATCGCCGGGTCGGTTTTCAACAGGGCCTTGACCAGACTGGTCTTGCCTGCGCCAGAGGGCGCACTGACGATGTAAAGCACGCCTTTGCGGAGAGATGGGGTCATGTTCGTTCCAGGTTGAGATTATTCGATGTTTTGCACCTATATATCCATTGATCCTTGTATTGGCAGGAATATATAGGTTTCGTCCCCGGTCAATCTATTTGGGTACGCAATTGGGTACACGTTTTTAGTGGGCGGGGCGCTCTGAGTGGTCAGACTGGAACCATTCTATCTGAACAGCTAAATAGCGAGACGAAAAGCAGCCTGCGTAACAGGCAAGCTCACTGTATCCCTAGGTTACTTTCGGCGATTAGGTGGCGCTACAGTATCGTTGGTCTTGGCTTCTACCATGCCCATGAATTCGGCAACGCCAATCTCCAATGCCCTTGTCAGCTTGAAGATCATTTTGACGCTGGCGCTGTTACGCCCCAACTCCAGCAGGGATATGTAATTGCGCTCCATACCGGACTCGAATGCAAGGGCCTCTTGCGAAAGGCGGCGTTCTTTCCGCAGCTTCCTCAGCACGATCCCAAACGCAATTTCCGGTTCCAATACTTCCCCCCTATGACAGCAGGCAAGTTAGTTCCGGGTGTGTGGTGAGTCTTCACAATATATTGTGCAATTAATTGCACTGGCACTATCATCCGGACTTCATGGTTCAGGGAGGAGCACATGAGTTTCGGTAGCCCAGTCGTCTTCAGTGAAGGCGCACAACTACGCCGTTTTGTATCGTTGGCAGGAGTTTCAGCCCGGCGAGACGATCCGAACTCGTTTAACGAAAGCCTGCTCCAAGAGTTGATCGACGCCACGCCAAATGTGTTGCCGGTGCGCGAGTACCTGCCTTCAACGACGACGCTGTTTTCTCTCGGGCGCGAGGTCCCCGTCGATTTAGGTGCCAACAATGGCTACATCGACAACCTGCTGGTAACGAACGATGGTTATCTGGTCATCGTTGAAACCAAGCTTTACCGAAACCCAGAAGGCATCCGGGAAGTCATAGCCCAGACCCTTCAATACGGGATGGCTGTCGGCCAAATGCCTGTAATGGAGTTGGAAGCCAGAATCAAGCGAGGACAGTCCCCCGCGCTTACCAGCAACGAAAGCATTCGCGATTGCGTTTCCCGTCAGGCCGCCGAACAAAACAGACCAGCCTCTTTGGCGGATGATTTTGATGAAGCACTGGAGCGCCATCTTCGGCGGGGCGAGATGCTGCTGCTGATCGTTTCAGACGGTATCCATATTGGTGTTGAACGAGTCACCCACTGGCTGAACGAGCAGGGCAATAGTTCACCATTCAAGTTCGGGTTGGTGGAACTGAAGTTTTACACCCATGGCAATGAGCGATTGGTTGTGCCGCGTACCGTACTCAAGACCCGTGAAGTGTCCCGTCATGTTGTTGTGGTTGATGTTCGGCCACAAGCAGGGGCAGAGGCATCGGCAGTAGTAAGGGATGAATTCCGAAGCTCAACCGGTGGCGGCAAAGTGCAAGAGTCACGTGTCGTTAAGGCTGCAAAAGAACCTTTGACGAAGAGCCAGTTACTGCAACTCGTCTCAGCCGAAAACCTTCCAACTGTGTCGCAATTGCTGGAGCAGCTAGAGTCACAAGGGCTGGATCAGAATGGGTCACCATCCCTTCTGCGAGTAGGCATTACATACCCTGACGGCGGGGACTTTCTTGGGTTAGCGTATTTGGGCCAAAAAGACCTTTATCTCAACCTGCCAAAACGGATTCTGAGAGCCGTTGACGACGAAACGGCACTTGGTTTCCGCCGTCAAGGGAGCCAGTTTGGGTTCTACCGGCAAGATCAAATCGAGAATCCGAATGGCCTGAATGTGAAATACCACCAGATCAAAGACAATATTTTCGAGTTCGCGGCTTTCCTCGGCGAATACCGGAGCAGGTTCATGGAGGCGTTGCAAGCCGACGAATCTTCTTGAGGCCGACCCGATATCGTCAGGCGGTTTTGCCTTGCAAGCGACTGGCCTGGAGTTTCAGGGGTTAAGAGCCCTGCTGGTACCCCCCCTGAGAATCAATTAGAAGCTGCCGAGGCGTTTATTATTTGTTGATGGAGGGGTAGGTATAGGGAGGTGAGCCTTGAATTGCCATGGGCTTGCCCCCTCAAAAGGGTTAGAACTCACCCGTGCGTATTCCAAGGCAGCTTGTCCTTATGGGCGGCGATGATTGATTCTTCCACAAACAGTCTGAGTGATTCGGGCTGAACCTTGATAAGGGAAATTCCTATTTCATCTCCCGCGGCAACTGCGGTCTTGACAGCTTCAAGCATTGACCCAGTCTGATGGTGTTTGTTGATCAAGTGCTGGGTTAGGCGTTCGCGAAGGCCAGCGCTCTTTCGTTCACCTACATATACTGGTAGCCACCGTTCGCTACCAGAGCGGCGAACAAAAAGCGCGTAAACGTTTGCACGTCCTCTTAGGGACTTTAGGAATGTGTCGTTTGCTACCTTGATCTCAGACACCGGCCAGTTTTGTAATGAACATCCAGGAGGAAAGGTGAATTCATAATGCACCTTAGAAAAAAGTGACTTCGCGCATTCATCAGCGAATTCGGTTAAGCCGTGGGGGCCGGTGTGCATTGGTGCTTGCATGCGAGCTCTATCGTTTGAATTCACTGGGCGGTGAGGCTTTTTGCATGGGTCACGTAGATTGTTACGGGCTAGCCCCTGATGCTCGCCGGTGCAAGATGGTTAACAGGAATCCTTCATATTCACGAGCTTCAGCGATGCTGCCCCTTAACGCTATCTCTCTTTTTGCGTAACCAATTCTAAGTTGGTTTGGCGCGCACTGTCTGGCAACTCAAGCTCGTGAATTTCCTTGGTGAACATCCCGAGACGCAAAGCGTTATTGCGTACGCTGACATCGCCTGAGATAACCAAGCTGACCCCGTGTGCTTTACCCGTGGCGACGATTTGGCGGTCAATTTTAATTTTCTGCCAAGGAGCCGTCGTGCCATCTTTCTTGTCATTGGCGCCACCTAGAGCAGCACGATCAAGCTGTGCACACTCGAAGGCAGCAGCCCGGTCGAATGGTGCCACCACGATGAAAGTCCTTCGTTCGAGCTTGTTAAATGTTTCGATAGCCGCGATGTCAGCTCGCACCAAGTACTCAGCGACCGCGGGCATGGGAATGACAATTTTCGCTTTAGCCTTCTCTGCACAGGCGAAAAAGTGCTCAATACGAGCCTTATCGTCGGCGGTTGTCTTGGGACTTACACTCGCAACCAAAAAATTGGCGTCTATCAGAACGCACCTAGGGAAACTTTGGCTACTCATTGCCGCCTCTCAAGGATCGCCATTCGGCTATGGGGTCATCAAACGTGATCCACTCATTCCCAGGAATTTTTGCCAACGCCATGAACACTTCATGTAGCGGCGTGTCATCCAGAGACTCAAAATGATCCACAGTGCATTTATTAGCTTCTGGCACCCACCCAAACTCCGTCCTTAGCCATGTGCCATGCACATAAAGTCGTACTGACCCATTCCGAAACCACGCTAACAATTCACGTGCAAAAATCTCGTCGCGAACCACCAACCTCAAATCGCGCTCGAAGTGATCGCGAAGGTGTAAGTGCATGGTGTCGTCGGCCCCCACCAAACCTGTAACCACACCATCGACAGTACCTTCCTGGTGCAAACGCTCAGTTTGTATTGTTTCCTCGGCGTGTCCAGTAAATAGGTAGACGACATTTTCGGCTGCGTCGAGCAGTTGCGCTGCCTTAATCTTGTCTTGGCCCAACATGCCTTCAATATTTCTAAGAAACTTGGCTGGACGGCTATCAGGCTCCGTTCTCGCTTCTACCAATCGCAAATGTGCATATTGTCGCCGTTCGTCCGGGATAGCAGCTTTTAATCCAGTGCTCGCTTTCTTAATTCCCTTGAATACGGGTTGATTATCAGTACCCAACAATTCAGCAAATTGACGGATGTACTCTCCCAGCCGATCCATAGGGATACGGTCCGGGTTTCGCTGCAGGATTCGCAGCATGTACGTCCAAGTCGGTCGAGTCATAATTGACATGTTACCGACATCGGCTCACATCTAACAAGGGCTAGCTCAGGCAATGGGTTTCAGTGCTCGATAACGTCTGTTAAGGCGCAGAATACTGGACGTCATGTTGATTGGCCCGGCCGTCCCCTTCCCATCGTATGGGAAGGGGCCTGCGGCGCACTCCGGTCGAATCAGACGTTCGGAAGTGCCTGGAAATTCCGACACCAGCCCAAGGCTTAGGTTCATGTCGTAGCTCAAAGACACACTGATACCAACCCGTTAGTCGGCTCGATTTCAAACTGGGCTAGTTTGGATGCTAGACCGTCGAGATTTCCAAGGTAAGCGATGTCACTCGATGTCTTTGTTTGTACAGAGTAATGAGGCAGCATTGAGGAACTCTCTTTTGCCATTGTCATCATTACCTATGTCGTCAAAGGCGACCATTATTCTCTCAGGCTGATAGACGTCATCTGGTAGTTTTCTGGAAATAGTGGCAAAGAAATCTATATAGCCATTGTAGGCGCCGAAGGAGTTCTTGGAGTTTACTTTTCCGCACACGGTGGACATCTCAATAGATCCACTGCCATCTTTGCGAGCACCATGGTTCCTGTAAAAGATAACGTCTTTGAATTTTGCAGCTTCATCGTCCTTAAGCCGCCCTTTTACCTCATCGAGTAGTGCCTTGTTTATAGATTGTTGTAAAGCCTCCTCTTCCGTTTGTTCAATTGACAGTTTGTTTGGAGCCTCAGCGCTATTAGACTGATCGAGACTTTGCGACTTCTCACATCCTACTAGGCTTAACAAGATGATTACCGAGATTGTCTTAATTTTCATAATTCCCCCTTAGTCCGAATATTCAACAGAATTTTACCGCGTCTCAGAACGATCACCTTTCAATGCACACGATAAGTGTCTCGACGATCACTGCCCTATAGACTGTAACGTCCTTTGCTGCGTGAGCGGGCGGGTCTGAGCCAGCTATCGCTCGAACTCCTTGAAAAACTGCTTTTCGTCAGGCGCAATTTTCTTTTCAATTTCTACGGTTATACGATCCACCGACGCAATTAAGTTGTGGAGGCGGCCTTTAGGGTAGTAGTTAACTTCCTTAGACTGACCGGGACGCAAGTCCTCCACAGATATAGCTGGTGCACGGGACCAACTTACTTCTTCACCTTTGCTGTAGCGGTTGGTCCGCACAGTCAAGACCGGCAAGACGATTGAAGAACCGTTTGTAATGCGGAGGCGCACATAGTCCGCTGCTTCATACGGATTTGCTGTCCCGTAATTCTTCGATGTGTCAAACGAGAGCACTTCGATCTTGTACTTCGGCCTTGCCTCCAAAATCTGCTTTTCGCTAATGCGGATGGCTGTCCCCGTAGTCTTGGGAGATGCCTTTGATGAAGTTGCCGAAGAAATGCGCTCAAGTCGATATGGTCCAGAATCACCTCGACGGGTGAAAGTCATGGAAAACACCTTGCCGTCTATTTCATAGTGATGGGTAACGGAGAGACTCAGTGGGTTACGAGGGTCGGGGGTGATATCCTTTCTTTTTGAGTCAGTTGGCTTTATGGTCTGAAAAACCTCATCGGCGGTATCACCGATGTGAAACGTCTTGCCACGAATACTGATTGACGTTGCATCTTGGGCAAATGCGAAAGAGCCGAGAAGCATGTAGGTAAGAAAAACAATTAGATGTAGCGGCCTCATATCACCATCCTATGCAGAGTTAAAATTGGCCTTACTGTATGTACATCGCCATTGGCTCTAAGCTACCTGAAGCGCCATACCGGTGACGCGTCCTGTTCTCGAAATCGAAGATACAGGCCGTTGCCATCAGAACGGCCTTCAAAGCGCTCTCCAGAACGAATCCATGAGCGTATCTGAATGTCTGTCAGTCTTCCCATCTCAACCTCTTTAACGTGTACCCATTAAATAGTGGTAAGTCTGTCTTGGGGACATATATGGGTACACGTTAATTGTGCGCTTTAGTGAGATGAGGTGCAATTTAATAAAGCAGTTATACCTTCTGTATGCGCGATGTTGTGTGGGGTTTGAGGTTGGGTGACGCTTGGCGAGATGCTACTCAATATTTTGCACCTGCTCGCGCATCTGCTCGATCAGAACCTTGAGCTCGAGCGAAACGCGCGAGGTTTCCACTGCTACCGATTTCGCGCCCAGCGTATTGGCTTCGCGGTGCAGTTCCTGCATCAGGAAATCGAGTCGTTTGCCGACGGCACCGGGCTGGTTCAGGACGCGGCGTACTTCGGCAAAGTGGGTGGACAGACGGGCCAGCTCTTCGTCGATATCGGTTTTTTGCGCCGCCAGCGCAATTTCCTGTGCCAAGCGTTCATGTCCGGCCTCGCCCAGCGCGTCGCGAAGTCGCTCGGTCAGCTTGTCACGCTGGGCGGTGGCCAGCTTGGGCAGAAGGGGGTGTAGGCTGGCCACCTGTGCTTCGCAGCCTGCCAGTCGGTCCAGAATGTGTTGTTTTAGCCGAGTGCCCTCGCGCAGCCGAGTGTCCACCAGATCGCCAAGCGTATCGCGCACCCCTGCCAGCGTGGCCTCGTTCAGGGTATCCTGTGACAGTGTCGCGGTTTGCATTGCGCCGGGCCAGCGCAGAATCTCGTTGACCGAGAGTGGGGCACTGCCCGGCAGGCGCTGCAGTACGTCGGTTTGCCAATTTGCCAGGCGCTCAAGGGTAGCCGGGTTCAGTCCGTTATCGAGCGAGGCTGCGGGCAGGATGGTCAGGCTGATGCGACACTCCAGCTTTCCGCGCGCGAGGCGTTGGTTGATCAGCTCGCGGATTTGCGGTTCCAGCGAGCGAAACTCGTCGGCAAGGCGGAAGTGCAGTTCAAGATAGCGTTGATTGACGCTGCGCAGGTCGATGTTGACGCTGGCGTGGTCAATATTGAAGCTGTGGGCGGCAAACCCGGTCATGCTGGCGGTCATGGGCGGTATTGGATAGGGTTTAAAGTGGTGGATGGCCGGTACGGAAGCGGGACAGAATCTTCGGGTTGGCCAATTAACAGGCAAAGATAATAGACGTTCGACTATGGCGACTCAACCTAACCAGGCGCTGCCCAATGGCTACCGGCTGAATGAATACACCATTGTGCGCAAGATCGGCGGTGGCGGCTTTAGTGTGGTCTATCTGGCGCGCACCGACGACAACCAGTCGGTTGCGATCAAGGAATACATGCCGGGCATGCTGGTGCTGCGTACCCAGGGCTCGGTCATCGTCCAGGCCAGTTCGGACGAGAACAACAATATATTTCGCCACGGCATGAAGTGTTTTTTCGAGGAAGGCCGTGCGCTCGCTCGTATTGATCATCCCAATGTCATCCGTGTGACAAACTTTTTCCGCGCCAATGAAACCGTCTACATGGTCATGCGCTTCGAGCGCGGCAAGACCCTGCAGCAGCACATTCAGGCCAATCGCGGAACCATCCATGAAAGTTTCATCCGGCGGGTATTCGCCCAGTTGCTGAACGGTTTGCGCGAGGTGCACACGCACAAGCTGTTGCATCTCGATATCAAGCCTTCCAATCTGTATATCCGCCAGGACGGCACGCCGGTGCTGATCGATTTTGGTGCCGCACGCCAAACGCTGACCCAGGAGGAAACCAAGCTTCAACCCATGTACACTCCGGGCTTTGCTGCACCGGAGCAGTATCATAACCGTGAGCGTTTGGGGCCCTGGACAGACGTTTATAGCGTGGGCGCCAGCATGTATGCGTGCCTTGCCGGCTCGGCACCGCCCGCCGCAGATGAACGACTGGTCAACGACAAACTGATTCCAGTGGCCAAGCAATGGCATGGCCGCTACTCGGATCAGTTACTGCAAATCATCGACCAGTGCCTCAAGCTCAACTACATGGAACGCCCGCAGAGCATTTTCAGCCTGCAAAAAGTGTTGATGGACCAGACTGCGATGGCTCCGCCTCGCCCATCGATTCTGACCACGATCAAGCGCTCCCTCACCAAAGAACTGTTTTAACGTATCGTCATGAAATTCACTATTTATCAGGCATCGCGACAGGGTGGCCGCAAGGATAACCAGGACAGGGTTGCCTATTCATATAGCCGGGAAGCATTGCTGTTGGTCGTGGCGGACGGCATGGGCGGGCACATGCACGGCGAAATTGCCGCGCAGATTGCGGTGCAGACATTGACCGAGCAGTTTGAGGAAATGGCCAGACCGCGTCTGGATGACCCCAAGGCCTTCCTGACGGATGCGACCAAACGTGCTCATTTCGCCATCAACGATTACGCCGTCGAGCGGGATTTGCTGGAAATTCCCCACACCACCATCGTTGCGGCCATCGTGCAGGACAGCATAGCCCACTGGATCCATGTGGGTGACTCCAGGCTTTATCTGTTCAGCGACGGCAGCTTGATCGCTCGCACCGAGGATCACACGATCGTCGCGCATCTGGTGCGGACGGGCGTCATTCGTGAAGAGGAAGCCCCTCATCATCCCGAGCGCAACAAGGTCTCAAACTGCCTGGGCGGCCATATCCCGCCGCAGGTGGATTGCGGTGCGCCGATCCCGTTGCACGACGCAGACACCATGCTGCTGTGCACCGATGGCATTTGGGGCGTGATCAGCATTCCCGAAGTGGCTGCGTTGCTGAATGCCTACACCCTGGAAGACGCGGTGAGACACCTGATGGATCATGCCGAATTTCGCGGTGGCGAACATGGCGACAACCTCAGTCTGGTTGCCATGACCTGGGGTGAGGCGCGCATTCCGAGTCGGGATTCCATTTCCACCCTGGCTTTGCCGGAGGGCGGGTTCACGACCCAGATCAACGCGATGCGTCCATTACCCGGCGTCTCAACCGTTTCCGAGGATGAAATCGAACGCGCCATCGCGGAAATTCAGCAGGCCATCCGTAAAATTCCGCTTAAGTGACTTGGGGGACGCCTCCGCGGTGGCCGCTGTGCGCGGTAAAATCTCGGTTTACGTTTTGAGCGGTCTGCCATGTCCAATCCGATTGTCCGCCCCAGCGGCCGCGTTGCCGATGCGCTACGCACGCTGAGTTTTACGCGCCAGTTCACCAAGCACGCCGAAGGCTCGGTCCTTGTGGCCATGGGCGACACCCATGTGCTGTGCACGGCCAGCGTGCTCGATAAAATTCCGCCGCACAAGAAAGGCAGCGGTGAAGGTTGGGTGACCGCCGAATACGGCATGTTGCCGCGCTCCACGCATACCCGCAGCGACCGCGAAGCCGCACGTGGCAAGCAATCCGGGCGCACCCAGGAAATCCAGCGCCTGATCGGCCGCAGCCTGCGCGCCGTGGTCGACCTAAGGATACTTGGCGAACGCACCCTGCACATCGACTGCGACGTGCTGCAGGCCGATGGCGGCACCCGCTGCGCCAGCATCTGCGGTGCTTATGTCGCGGTGTCTGATGCCATCAGTTGGCTGGTGCGAGAGGGCAAACTCGTCGAAACTCCGCTCACCGACAGCATTGCTGCGGTTTCGGTCGGCGTGTATCGGGGACAGCCCGTACTCGATCTCGACTACACCGAGGACTCGGACTGCGACACCGACATGAATGTGGTGATGACCGGCAGCGGTGGCATCGTCGAAGTGCAGGGCACTGCCGAAGGCGCACCGTTTTCGCGTGCCACTCTCGAAGCGCTGCTCGATCTCGCCACTGCCGGCATCGCGCAGATCAGTGTCGCGCAGCAGGCCGCGCTGAAAGCCGCCAGGAAATAAAGGGATAGCGCCACCATGAACAAAATCGTCATCGCCTCGGGCAACGCCGGCAAGTTGCGTGAAATCGCACGCATCCTCGAACCGCTCGACATGCTTGCCGCACCGCAATCCGATTTCGGCGTGCCGGAGTGTCCCGAGCCGCATGTCACCTTTGTCGAGAACTGTCTGGCCAAGGCACGTCACGCCAGCGCGCACACCGGCCTGCCGGCGCTGGCCGACGATTCCGGCATTTGCGTCGAGGCCTTGAACGGCGCGCCCGGCGTGTATTCGGCACGCTATGCCGGCGAACCGAAATCCGACCAGCGCAACAACGAAAAACTCATCGCCGCCCTGCAGGGGCAACCCAATCGTCGTGCGCATTACTACTGCGTGATGGTGCTGGTGCGCTATGCCGACGATCCCGAGCCGCTGATTGCAGAAGGCCGCTGGCACGGCGAAATCATAGACACTCCACGCGGCGAGCGCGGCTTTGGCTACGACCCGTATTTTTTCGTTCCCGCATTCGGCAAGACCGGCGCGGAACTCGGCGAAGACGAGAAGAATGCGGTTTCCCACCGCGGCCAGGCCTTGCGCGAACTGGCCGACAAGCTGAAGCGGCTTGGCTGAATCCGTCATACATTTCGCCAACGGCGGCCTGAAAACCCCGCCGCCGCTGTCGCTCTACATCCATCTACCGTGGTGCGTGAGGAAGTGCCCGTACTGCGACTTCAATTCGCATGCCGCGCAGGACATCCCCGAAGCCGCCTACATTGACGCGCTGCTGCTCGACCTGGAATGCGCGCTGCCCGATATCTGGGGGCGCAAGATTCAAACCGTGTTCTTCGGGGGCGGTACTCCCAGCCTGTTCTCGGCAGAGGGGATCGACCGCATCCTCACCGGCGTACGCACGCTGACTCAATTGACTCCCGGCGCGGAAATCACGCTCGAAGCCAACCCCGGCACGGTGGAGGCCGCCAAATTCAAAGGCTTTCGTGAAGCGGGCATTACCCGGATTTCGTTGGGCGTCCAGAGTTTCAACCCGCGCCACCTGCAGGCGCTGGGGCGCATCCACGACGACAGCGAGGCGCGCCGTGCGGCCGAACTTGCCGCCACCCATTTCGACACCTTCAATCTCGACCTGATGTATGCCCTGCCGGGCCAAACACTGGCCGAGGCGCTGTCCGACATCGACATTGCGCTGGGTTTCCAGCCGCCGCATCTGTCGGCCTACCATCTCACGCTCGAACCCAACACTGCGTTCGGCCACACCGCGCCGCCCAAGCTGCCGGACGAGGATCTGGCGGCCGACATGCAGCAGGCGATCGAGGCGCGGCTGACGCAAGCCGGCATGCAGCACTACGAAACTTCTGCCTACGCGCGGCCGCATCATGCCAGCCGCCACAACCTCAACTACTGGCAGTTCGGCGACTACCTCGGTATCGGTGCGGGCGCGCATGCCAAGCTCAGTTTCCACGACCGCATCGTCCGCCAGATGCGCGTGAAGCATCCCCTGCAATACATGGATGCCGTGAAAGCGGGTGCTCACATTGTCGACGCCCGCACCCTCACGCGCGCCGATTTGCCGTTCGAGTTCATGATGAATGCCCTGCGCCTCAACGACGGCGTGCCGGCTGCACTGTTCGGGGAGCGCACCGGCCTGTCGCTGGTGGTTTGCGCTGCGGCGCTCGAGCTGGCGCGCGGCCGCGGTCTGCTGGAACGCGATGCCCTTCGCCTGAAACCCACGCAGCGCGGGCAGCATTTCCTGAACGATCTGCTGGCCTTGTTTCTGGCGGATGAACACGTGGCATGAAAGCTGAACGGGTTCCTTCGCATGCCCCGGCCGGCCTGCCGCCCGTCACGCTGGCCTGGCTGACCTGGGGCCTGCTCGCCAGCCTTTATTTTATTGGCTATTTCCAGCGTGTCGCCCCGGCAGTCATGGTTGATGAGTTGATGCGCGACTTCAGCATCGCCGCCACCATGCTCGGCAATCTCTCCGCTGTCTATTTCTATACCTATGCCGCCATGCAGGTCCCCAGCGGCCTGCTGGCCGATGCCGTCGGTCCGCGTCGCACCGGTACCCTGGCTGCCCTCGTCGCGGTTGCCGGAATCGTTCTGTTCGCTCAGGCCGACAGCCTGTGGATGGCTACGCTGGGGCGCGGCCTGGTCGGCGCTTCGGTTGCCGTTGCCTTCGTCGCCTGCATGAAGCTCGCCGGTCACTGGTTTCCAGCCAATCGTTTTGCCACGGTAACCGGGGTTTCCCTGCTGATCGGCAATCTCGGCGGCGTGCTGGCAGGGGTCCCGCTATCCGAAGCCGTGGCCAGCTTTGGCTGGCGCGCGGCCATGCTGGCCAGTGCAGGAGCAACCTTGCTGCTTGCCGCATGCGTCTGGTGGTGGGTGCGTGACGACCCCGGCGAGCGCGGCTACGCCAGCCACGCTCATCCGGAAGCGCTTGCCAACACCGTCATGTCACCCTGGAGCAGCCTGAAGCTGGTCGTCTCCGAGCGAGACACCTGGATGCTGTTTTTGGCTGGCGGCCTGATTGCCGCACCTGTTCTCACTTTCGCAGGTCTATGGGGCGTGCCCTATCTCGTTCAGGTGCAGGGCCTGGGGCGCAGCCATGCTGCGATTTACACCACCGTCATGCTGCTCGGCTTCGCCATTGGCGGTCCCCTGCTGGGTGCGCTGTCGGACCGAATGGGCCGGCGCAAGCTGCCCTACCTAGGGGCGGCGCTGGTCCATGCAGGGTGCTGGATTCTTTTCCTCTTCGTCGATGGCCTGTCAGCCGTCGCGCTTTACAGCCTGTTCGCCATCATTGGATTTTCCGCCGGGGGCATCATCATCGGCTTTGCCTTTTCGCGCGAGGCCAATCATCCGGGCGCAGCCGGCACCGTCGGCGGCGTCGTCAACATGGCCGTGCTCGGCTTCGCCGCCATTCAACAAAGCGCCATAGGCTGGATACTCGATCGCAACTGGCGAGGAGCAGTCGTTGAAGGCGCTCGCATCTACGATGCTGCGGCTTATCACGTCGCCTTCCTCTGGCTGCTTGTCAGCGCCGCGAGTGCCGTCGTCGCCGTGCTGTTCACCCGCGAAACCTATTGCAGGCTGCGTTTCGATTCGGATGACTGACGCAGTTCCGGGCTCGGCCCCGGGACCGGTTTGCGCGCGGACCATTACGTTTGTGCACTCGCCAGGGTTTGTCAGGCCGGATGACTAAGATAATGTAAACCTTGATCAGTTTCTTTGCCCCCCATCAACGTCCACCATCGGGAAGTACGCATGACGCAAAAGCTTATTCAGCAGACCATTGATCAGGTGTCCCGGATCGTTCTCGGCAAGGACCGGCAAATACGTCTTGCGCTGGCCTGTTTGCTGGCGCGCGGCCATTTGCTGATCGAAGATCTGCCGGGCGTGGGCAAAACCACGCTGGCCCATGTGCTGGCAAAGACGCTCGGCCTCGATTTTCAGCGTATCCAGTTCACCAGCGATCTGCTGCCGGCGGACATCCTGGGCGTCTCGGTATACGACCGTGACAGCGCAGGTTTCAAGTTCCATCCCGGCCCGGTCTTCACCCAGATGATTCTCGCCGACGAGATCAACCGTGCAACGCCCAAAGCGCAAAGCGCGCTGCTGGAGGCGATGGAAGAACATCAGGTGACGGTGGAAGGTGAAACCCGACCCTTGCCTCACCCCTTCTTTGTCATTGCGACGCAAAACCCGACCTTTCAGATCGGTACGTTTCCACTGCCGGAGTCGCAACTCGACCGTTTCCTGATGCGCATCGAGCTCGGCTACCCGGACGCCAAGGCGGAACGGGCGTTGCTGCAGGGCAAGGCGCGGCGCGAGTTGCTGGCAGGCGTACAACCCGCGCTGCAGCCGCAGGAACTCGAAGCCTTGCAACGCAGCGCCAGTGCGGTTTTCGCTTCCGAAGCGCTGCTCGATTACATCCAGGCGCTGCTGGCCTTTACCCGCCATAGCCCGCGCTACCTCAACGGCCTGTCTCCGCGCGCGGCGCTGGCCTTGCTGCATGCCGCACGGGCCTGGGCGCTGATCGGGGGGCGCGATGCCGTGCTGCCGGAAGACGTGCAGGCGATCTTGCCGGCGGTAGCGGGGCACCGTTTGCATGGCAGCGGCGAATTCAGCGGCGAAAGCAGCGCCGCATTGATTGCCCACTTGCTCGCCGCCGTGCCTGTTCCCTGAGATGGCGGGTCTTGCGCAGCGCCTGGCAGGGTGGTCGGTCAGCCGCCCATTGCGACCCGTTTCATTTCTGAAACAGCTCTTGCGGCCGGCGCAGGAAGTCGCCCCCGTCACCCTGACCCAGCGCCGCATCTACATCCTGCCCACCCGCCACGGGCTGGTCTTTGCTTTGCTGCTGCTGGCGATGCTGCTGGGCGCGATCAACTACGCCAACAGCATGGGCTTCGTGCTGACCTTTCTGCTCGGCAGCCTGGCCGTGGTGTCCATTCTTCACACCTGGCGCAATCTGGCGCAGCTCACGGTCAGCGTCGGAAAGCGCACGCCGGTGTTCGTCGGACAGGAGGCACGCTTCGAGATTTGCCTGGGGAATACAAACAACATTCCGCGCTACGCCATCGGTTTGAGTGTGGAAAAAGGCAGCGGCGAGTTCACGGATGTGGCACCCCATCAATCCGCCTGCCTGGTGTTTTCCTTGCCCGCCCGCCAGCGCGGCCTGCTGCAGGCGCCCAGCTTCACGCTGTTCAGCACCTTTCCGCTGGGGCTTTTCCGCGCCTGGAGCCATCTCAACCTGGAGATGAACTGCCTGGTCTACCCCCGCCCCGCGCCGGAATCGCTGCCGCTGCCGGTGTCCGAGGCTCAGGCGGGACAAGGACTCAGGACTGGCGTGGGGCACGAGGATTTCAGCGGCCTGCGCACTTACCACAGCGGCGATTCGCTGCGCCATGTGGCATGGAAGGCGGTGGCGCGTGAACAGGGCATGCTCACCAAGCAGTTCTCGGGCGAGGCGCGGCAGGAAGTGTGGCTGGACTGGGGCGCATTGCCCGGCATGACGGCGGAAGCCCGATTGTCGCGCCTGACACGCTGGGTGCTGGACGCCGATGCGGCTAACCAACACTACGGATTGCGTCTGCCGGGCCGTGTGCTGGCTCCCGAGACGGGAACGGAACACCGTCGCCAGTGTCTCGAGGCGCTCGCGTTGTACGGCCGATGAACAAGCTTGCCTGGTTGCTGGCCGCTCTTTTCCTGGCGATTGCGCCGCACCTGACGCACATGCCGCTGTGGGTAGGACCGCTGTGCCTGGTATTGGGGGCGTGGCGTTTCAGCGTCGAACGGCGTCATGCACGCCTGCCGAACAAATGGCTGCTGTTGTTGCTCGCGGCAACGGCCACCGCGGGTGTTTTCAGCCATTACCTGACTGTGTTCGGGCGCGATGCCGGGGTGGCGCTGCTGGTCGTCATGATTGCATTCAAGCTGATGGAAATGAAATCGCTGCGCGACACCATGGTGGTGATTTTCCTCAGCTATTTCCTGGTCATTACCGGCTTTCTCTATTCGCAATCCATCCCCACCGCACTCTATCTGTTGCTGGTGGTGCTGATCACGACAGTCAGCATGATTGGCTACAGTGACGTCAAGGATGGACTTGCTGCGCAGCCCAGGCTGCGTCTGGCCGGTGTCTTGCTGGTCCAGGCCGTGCCGTTGATGCTGGTGCTGTTTGTGCTCTTCCCCCGTGTCGGCCCGCTCTGGGGGTTGCCCAAGGATGCCCATACCGGCATGACCGGTCTCTCGGATAGCATGTCTCCCGGTGCCATCAGTCAACTGATCAGCTCCGAAGCGGTTGCTTTTCGGGTTGATTTCGACGGCCCGCCGCCGCAAAGGGGCGGGCGATACTGGCGCGGTCCGGTACTGTGGGACTTCGATGGGCGCACCTGGTCGACCCATAGGCCGCTTGACGATGCCCCGGCGCAGTTCACTCCGCAGAGCGCTGCCTTGCACTATACCGTCACCCTGGAAGCGCATGACCAACGCTGGCTGTTTGCGCTGGAGCTGCCCGTCACGCTGCCGCCCGGCAGCCGGGCGGGCTCGGACTTCCAGATTCTCGCCCAGGCTCCGGTGCGGCAGCGTCTGCGTTACAGCCTCGCTTCCCATACCCAATATCGCTTTGGTCTCGAGCTCGGCGAGAAGGAAAGGCAACGCGCACTGCGCTTGCCGGCGGGTGGCAATGTCCGCTCGATAGAGCTGGCGCGCAGCTGGCGCGATACGCTGAAATCACCGCATGCCATTGTCAATCAGGCGCTGGCCATGTTCCGCGATGACACTTTTTTTTATACTCTCAATCCTCCCCTGCTGGGGCAGCAGGCGGTGGACGATTTTCTTTTCAATACCCGGCGCGGCTTCTGCGAGCATTACGCCAGCAGCTTTGTTTTTCTCATGCGCGCCGCCGGTGTCCCGGCGCGAGTGGTGACGGGCTATCAGGGCGGAGAAATCAATCCGCTGGGCGATTACCTGATCGTGCGTCAGTCGGATGCCCACGCCTGGGCTGAAGTCTGGCTGGCGCAGCAAGGCTGGGTGCGCGTCGACCCGACAGCCGCCGTTTCGCCCGCGCGCATCGAGTCCGGCATTGCCGCCGCGCTGCCCAATACCGAGCTGCCGTTCGCGCTGGCGCAGCTGGATCCCACCTGGCTCAAGCGCGCACGTTTGTCCTGGGACTTGCTCAACAACAACTGGAATCAATGGGTTCTGGGCTACGGGCAGGAACGCCAGAGCCGTTTTCTGTCACGCTTTCACGCCATGCTGGCATCTTGGCAGGGAATGGCGGTCGCCATGGTGACCAGTGTCGCCGCGTTGCTGCTGCTGATTGCGTTGTGGATGCTATGGCATGCGCCGCAGCGTGGCAAAGACCCGGTGCGGGCCGCTTATCTGACATTCTGTTCCCGGTTGGCTCATCGTGGTATTGCGCGCTTGCCTCAAGAGGGGCCAGCGGATTTCGCCTTGCGCGCAATGCGGTTGCGCCCGGACCTGGCGGCGCAGATCGATTTGATCACGCAGCTTTACATTAGTCTGCGCTATGGCGGTCAACGAGGGGATGCGGGCGAACTCAAGCGGGCTGTACGCCGTTTCCGGCCTTAATGGGGGGCAAGCCGGATGACATCCGTTTACGCTAGAGGCGGGTGCAGGCAAACGGCTTGAGGCCTGCTTCCGTGAGCACTGCTGCATGCGAAAAACCGCCGGTGGCGATGGTCGTCTGCTTCAGAATCGTTCGCCTTCGCGTAAATAACGCCACTGCCCGGACGGAACTTTTCCCAATGGGATACCGCCAAGGCGGATGCGTTTCATCGAAAGTACCTGCAGACCGACGGCTTCGCAAAGGTGCGCGACCTGACCAGACTGAGCGCCCTTCAGTGCGACACGCAAACGGGTCTCGTTTTGCCAGCTGACCCTGATCGCAGACGGCGTCCGGCCATTGAGCGTGGTTGTTGACGCTTTAGCGTCTTTATAACCACGGCCTACCCCTTGCGGGTGGAAGGGGAGGCCCCGATTCAGCTGCTTGAGGCCGTTCGGAGGCAGGTCGCCTGAGACTTCCACGATGATTTCGTGCTCAAGCGTGGCGGCGTCCTCGGTCAGCCTGCGTGCTATGCGCCAGTCCTGGGTGAAAACGACAAGTCCGCTGGCGCCGGTCTCCAGCGGCACGCACAGGGTCAGCTGGGCGAAATGTTTTTTCAGCGGACGGATGCCGGAGAGGTCTTCTGCCCACAGGGTGGCGGCGCTGAGCAGTTGCGATGCGGCAGAGACGCCCGGATCGCCAGTCTGAAGCGTGTGGTAGCCGGGCGGTTTGTGCAGCAGCAGCGTGACGGGCTCGGCCTGGCCGGGCTCGGCCTGGGGGTCGATTTCGATGGGCTGGTCAGTGACGCGGAAGTGCGGTTCCTCGATCACGATGCCATCCACTTTCACCCAGCCACCGGCGATGAGTTGCTCGGCTTCGCGGCGGGAGCAGGCGCGCAGTTCGGCGACGCGTTTGGCAAGGCGGATGGGGTCGGTCATGGCGGGTACTAGGGTGCGAGGTCTGCAAGTTTACTCTGGGCCGAGCGCACTCAGCATGGGTCAGTTTGAATGCGGTTGTTGTCGCGGGCGTACGCGCGGTATGCTTTTAGACCTATCCGCCAGGAGACGTTCATGAAAACCACTTTCGCCCGGCCATTTTTATTCTTCATCTCAACCGGTTTTATTGCCGGCAAGGATTCGTGGGTGCGAACGAAAGCGCTTCCGAAAGAGGCACGGAACTAATGGCCGGATCCTGTGACCACGACGCCTGCCAGGCGCCACACGGCAGCGGTAGCCTCGGTATTCCACAAACCGGGCCGTTCGACCCGGTGGCGTTCGAGCAGGCGGTGAACGCCATGCTTGCCGCTTGCGGTATTGCGCCGGATTCGGTACACACCGGGCGTACTGCCGAACGGGTGCGAGAGCTGTGGCAGCGCCGCCTGCTCGGCGGCTACGCGATCGAACCCGCCGAGGCGCTGGGCGAGGGGTTTGCCGACGAGCGCGACGACATGGTGGTGGTGCGCGGCATCGCGGTGCATGGCGTCTGTCCGCATCATCTGGTGCCGTTTCGCGGCGTGGCGCACGTGGCCTACATTCCCGGCGGGCGCCTGCACGGTTTTGGCCGCATCGCGCGCATGGTCGACGCCATCGGCCATCGCTTCACCTATCAGGAATGGATGACGCGCGACATCGCCGAGGCACTGGTGACGCACGGCAAGGCGCAGGGCGCGGCCTGCATCATCGAGGCTGAGCAACTGTGCCTGTTGCTGGGCGAAGACCGGCGCGGCGACGAGCGCGTGGTGACGCAGGCCTTCACCGGCTGCTTCCGGACCAGCGACCAGTTGCGCAACGAGTTCCTGCGTGCGGTATCGCAGCGGGAATTGCGTTGATCGGGCGGACCGGTCCGGTTGCACCAGGGTTTCCGAATGACGGTCACTGACCACAAGCCCGCCACGCTGGTGCTGCCCCCTGTGCCCTATGCCGCAGCCCTTTTGGGCGGCTGGTGGCTCAATCGCCATGTCTATGCCATTCCACTCGACTGCGGGGAGGCGACCCGAGTTTTGGGCTGGCTGTTGATGGGCATCGGGTTGATGCTGCTCGTGTGGACGATGATCACCTTCTGGCGCCACCGCACTACGGTCAATCCCTACAGGGCGGCGTCCACACTGTGCACCGACGGACCGTTCCGCTTCAGCCGCAATCCGATCTATGTCGGCGACTGGTTCGTTCTGGCGGGGGCCTCCTTGTTGTTGACGACGGCATGGCCGCTGCTGTTTTCGCCGCTGATCTGGGCACTGCTGCGCTACGGTGTGATCCGGCACGAGGAAGAACATCTGGAGGTGAAGTTCGGCGAGGATTATTTGCGCTACAAAACGCGGGTGCGACGCTGGCTATGAAGGCTGCGCGCTGGCCGGCCTCGTGGCGCGCAGCCTGGGTGGCGGGGGGGCATGGCCGTCATGCTGGCGGATCTGCCAACAATTCATGCGGTGGTGATTTCGCACAACCACTACGACCATCTCGATGTCGACAGCGTGCGGCAGCTGCACCGCCGCAACGGCGGCACGCTGCAATTCTTCGTGCCGCTGGGGCTCAAGCCCTGGTTCGCCAGGCTCGGCATCGACACGGTGACCGAACTCGACTGGTGGCAACACGCCGAGATCGGCACGGTGCGGTTCACCCTGACGCCGGTGCAGCACTGGAGCTCGCGCGGCCTGTTCGACCGCAACCGCACCCTGTGGGGCGGCTGGGCGATCCGTGCGCCCGAGCTCAACTTCTTCTTTGCGGGCGATACCGGCTATTCGCAGGAATTCAAGGAGATCGGCAGCCGCCTCGGCCCCTTCGACTTCGCCGCCATTCCCATCGGCGCCTACGAACCGCGCTGGTTCATGCAGGCGCAGCATGTCGACCCGGCGGAGGCGCTGCGCATCCATCGGGACATCTATGCGCGGCAGTCGCTTGGCGTGCACTGGGGCGCGTTCGAGATGGC
>DILD01000013.1 GCA_002424845.1 Thiobacillus denitrificans
ACGACCTGCGCGACGGCGGCGCCGATCATTTCGCGCAGTGCATTGCGGCGGTACGCGAAAAATCGCCCGCCACCCGCATCGAAATCCTCACCCCGGATTTTCGCGGGCGGCTCGACAAGGCCCTGGAAAAACTCGGCACTGCGCCGCCCGATGTGATGAACCACAACCTGGAAACCGTGCCGCGCCTGTACAAGGCGGCGCGTCCCGGCGCCGACTACGCGCATTCGCTGAAGCTGCTGCAGGACTTCAAGGCGCGCCATCCCGGCATTCCCACCAAGTCCGGCCTGATGCTGGGGCTGGGCGAAACCGACGAGGAAATCCTCGAAGTGATGCGCGACCTGCGCGCGCACGACGTCGACATGCTCACGCTCGGCCAGTACCTGCAGCCCTCGCAGCACCACCTGCCGGTGCTGCGCTTCGTCACCCCCGAACGCTTCGCCCGGTTCGAACAGGAAGCGCTGGCCATGGGCTTCAAGCACGCCGCCTGCGGGCCGATGGTGCGCTCGAGCTACCACGCCGACCAGCAAGCGGCGGGTGTGAGTGCGTAAACGCGCGGACAGACAGGCAGCGCGCTGACGCGCGGCCGGCAGCCCCAGACAGGGGCCGCCTTGCATTAACCCCGCCGCTGGCCGGCGCGGGAACGTCTTCCCCATCTTTCCCCCTTCGCCGGCCGGCGCGCCGGCACGATGCTGCTTCCTGCTGCGCATCAACAAACAAGGTGATTTTTTGCGCCTACAATGAAAAATCTGTGGCTGGGCGAAAGCCGGTCTGCGGCATGGCAGGCGCCGGGGCGCGAACCAATATCAAGCGCGTTCCAATAACGTAAAACAACACACATCCAGGGGGCTGAGATGAGGGTGGGGTTTCAGGCGAAAGCAATCACGGTTTTTCCCAGTTTCATTTTTTCGGCCCTGGCCATGGGAATCGCCACGGCCCTGCCCATGCAGGCCGTGGCCGGCTTGCGCGAGCCGGAGCCCGTGGCAGACCTGACTCACCTGTCCATCGAGGAACTGCTTGACGTCGAGGTGTACAGCGCCAGCAAGTTCATCCAGAAAGCCAGCGAAGCGCCGTCCGCCGTAACCATCATCACAGCCGCGGACATCAAGGCCTTCGGCTACCGCACGCTGGCCGACATCCTGAGAAGCGTGCGCGGCATGGATGTGAGTTATGACCGTACGTATTCGTATCTGGGCGTGCGGGGTTCCGGCCGGGCGGGCGACTACAACAGCCGCGTGCTGCTGCTGCTGGACGGCTACCGCCTCAACGATCCGATCTACGACCAGGCTTCCATCGGTACCGAGGGGGTGGTGGACGTGGACCTCATCGAGCGGATCGAAGTCGTGCGCGGCCCCGGCTCCTCCATCTACGGCAGCAATGCCGTGCTCGGCGTCATCAGCATCATCACCAAGCGGGGGCGGGATCTCGACGGCCTTGAAGTGTCGGGCGAGCTCGCCAGCTTCGATGCCGACAAGGAGCGGCTGAGCTATGGCAAGCGCTATGACAACGGCGCCGAGTTGCTGCTGTCGGCATCGCGCTATCGCAGCCGCGGGCAGGAGCTGTTCTTCCCCGCATACGATGCGCCGGCCACCAACAACGGCATCGCCCGGAATCTGGACGGCGATCGCTACGACAGCTTCTTCGGCAAGCTGGCTTATGCCGGCTTCACGCTGACGGGCGGCTATTCCAGCCGCGACAAGGCCGTCCCCACCGCGTTCTACGATACGACATTCAACGACCCCAACACGGAGTTCAGCGACGGCTCCGCGTTCGTTGATCTCGGCTATTACGGGGCGCTGGGGCAGCGCTGGGACATTGCCGCCCACGTGTTCCGGGGACACTATTCCTTCGACGGCATCTACCCTTACGCAGCCGCGCTGAACAAGGACGAAACCCGGGGAGCATGGTGGGGCACCGAGCTGAAGTTCGTTGGCCGCCTGGAAAAACACAAAGTCGTCATGGGGGCGGAATATCAGGACAATTTCCGCCAGGATCAATTCAACTTCGATATCGCGCCCTACGACCTGCTGCTGGACGACCGGCGCGACAGCACACGTGTGGGCGTTTACATCCAGGACGAATTCAGCCTGAGCAGGAATCTGCTGCTCAATGCCGGCCTGCGCTACGACGATTACTCCACCGTGGGTAGCACGCTCAATCCTCGCCTCGGACTCATCTGGAACCCGCTCGCCACGACAACCTTCAAGCTGCTCTATGGCACGGCCTTTCGTGCGCCCAACGCCTACGAGCTGTACTACGCATCGCTTACCCAGAAGGGAAATCCAAGTCTCAAGCCGGAGGAGATCGCCACTTGGGAATTCGTAGTCGAGCATCGACTCCGGCCCGATTTCCGCCTGACCGCCGATGCCTATAGCAACCGGATCAGTGGCAATATCGGGCAGATCGCCGACCCTGCTGACGGACTGCTGGTTTTCGTGAACTCGGGACTGGTGGACGCCAAGGGCGTCGAATTCGAGGCCGAGCGCCTGTGGGACGGCGGCGCGCGGCTGCGAACGAGCTACGCCTGGCAGACCAGCCGTGAACGCGAGTCGGGCGCCACGCTCGTCAATTCGCCCAGACATCTGGCGAAGCTCAATTTCTCCGCCCCGGTTTGGGGCGACCGTCTGCGTACCGGGGCAGAGCTTCAATATGCCAGCAGCCGCAGAACCCTGGCCGGCGACAACGTCGGCGGGCGCCTGCTTGCCAACCTGACCCTGCTCAGCGAAAAGCTTGCCCCGGGACTGACACTTTCCGCCAGCGTCTACAACCTGTTCGACAAGCGTCATGCCGACCCGGGCGGCGAGGAGCACGTCCCCATCGATGCGATCCAGCAGGACGGCAGAAGCTACCGGTTGAAACTGAATTACCGCTTTTAGTGCGAAAGACCGGCCTTGGATAAACAGAAGAAACAAGCCCTTGCCCTGGCGTTCGCTGTCCTGGCTGCGTTGCGCTGCCAGGCGGCCATGGCTGCGCCGCCCACCGAGTACGAGGTCAAGGCCGCGTTCATCCACAACATCGCCAAGTTCGTCGAATGGCCTGCCGTCCCATCCTCTGTTCGCAGCGCAAGACTGTGCGTGCTGGGCCAGAATCCGTTTGGGGAAGCGCTGGAGGCCTTGCAGGGCAAACCGGTCGGCAGGCTGAACTGGGAGATTGTTCAGGCCGACGGAAGCGCCAGCCTGAAGGAATGCCGGGTGCTGTTCATTTCCGCTTCCGAGCGCAGCAATCTGGGGCGCATCCTGGAAAGCATCGCAAGCCATCCCGTGCTGACGATAGGCGACAGCGAGGGCTACGCCGAGCAGGGCGTGATGGTCAACTTCTACCCGGAGCAGAACAAGGTGCGCTTTGAAATCAATCTGGCGGCCGCCACTGGCGCAGGGTTGAAAATCAGTTCGCAGTTGCTGAAGCTGGCGCGCATCGTCCGGCCAGCGGGGGGGCGCCCGTGAGTCTGACTACCTTGTTCCGGGGCCTGCCCATTCGCCGCAAGCTCACCCTCATCACCGTCCTGTCGGTGGGCGCGGCCCTGCTGTTTGCGGCGCTTATCACGATGGGCTATCAGTGGTTTCTGTTTCGCGCGGAACTTGAGAAAGCCACCCATAGCCAGGCGATCATCGTCGCCCGCAACAGTACGTCGGCTCTGGTTTTCAGCGATGCGGAATCGGCCATCCAGACCCTGCGCGCGCTGGAGGATTTCGACAACATCGAATTCGCCATGTTGTACGGCGCGCAGGACAATGTTTTCGCCACGTTTGTTCCGGCCGGTCGGCGCGCGCCACCGCCGCTTCAGCCGCCGAAGCAGGAGTTGCATCGCTTTACGGCGACGCATCTCGACGTGTTTCATCCGCTATTTTTTGAGGATGAATGGATCGGCACGCTTCATGTGCGTTCCAGCCTGGCGCCGATATACCGGCAAATGGCGTGGAGTGCGGCAGCGGTGGCTGCGGCCACATTGGGCGGGCTGGGCCTGGCGCTGCTGCTGATCGCCAGCCTGCACCCGGCCATCACGGGGCCCATCGCAAAACTGGTCGGTTTGATGGACGTCATTTCCCGTGAGAAGAACTACGCATTGCGGGCGGATGCCCTGGGCAATGACGAACTGGGGACACTGGGCCGGGAATTCAACGACATGCTGGCGCAAATCCAGGCGCGCGACACCGCGCTGGCGCAGCACCGCTCGCACCTCGAACAGGAGGTGGCGCGGCGCACCGCCAGCCTTAGCGAAGCGCAACGCATCGCCCATCTCGGCAGCTGGGAATGGGACATCGTCCATGACACCCTGCGCTGGTCGGATGAGGTCTACTGGATTTTCGGCCGCACCCAGCAAAAGTTCGATGGCACATACGAAGCCTTCATGCAGTCCGTGCATCCGGACGACAGGCAACGCGTGGAGGAGGAGGTCCGGCGGGCGATTGAGCAGGGACAGGCCTACAGCCAGGATCACCGCATCCTGCTTCCGGACGGCACCATCCGCCATGTGCACGAGCAGGGTGAAGTAACCATTGGCGAAGACGGGCAAGCCATCAGGATGGTGGGTACGGTGCAGGACATCACCGAGGCCACGCTGGCGGCAGAACAGATTCGCAAGCAACAGGCGCTCACGACACAGATTATCGAGACCATTCCCGTGCGCATCTTCTGGAAAGACCATGATTTGCGCTTCCTGGGTTGCAATACCTTGTTTGCGAAAGATGCGGGATTGACCCACCCGGATGAATTGATTGGAAAAACCGATTCCGAGTTGAGCTGGAAGGATCAGGCTGAAATTTATGGCGCCGATGATCGATTGGTGATGGATTCCAACACGCCCAAGCTTTCCTACGACGAGCTGCAGACGACGCCGGACGGGGGACAAGTCTGGTTACGCACGTCCAAGGTGCCATTGCGCAACGACGCGAATGAAACCATCGGGTTGCTGGGTATTTACGAAGACATCACCGGGTACAAACAGGCCGCGCAGGCACTGGAGGAATCCGAACGAAAATTCAGGGCGATCGTCGATGCCTCCGTCGATGGCATCCTGGTGTCGGACGCGCAAACCCACCAGTTCGTCATTGCGAATCGCGCGATCTGCGACATGCTGGGTTACCCGATGGACGAGGTGTACCGGCTCGGCCTGGCGGACATCCACCCGGCGGAAGCGCTTGCCGGCGTGCAAAAGACGTTCGAAAGCCAGCTGAAAGGCGAGATACGAATGGCACAAAACATGCCGGTGAAACGCAAGGACGGGTCGGTGTTTTTTGCCGATGTCAGCGCTTCTCCCATCGTTCTGGAGGGACACTCTTATCTGGTCGGGGCCTTTCATGACGTGACCGAGCGCAGGCAAGCGGAAGAACGCATTCGCGAGAGCGAGGCGCGCTACCGCAGTATTTTCGAGCATGCCAACGACATCATCTTCCTGCTGGATGGCGACGGTGCGTTCATCTCCCTCAGCCCTTCATTCGAGCGGATTGCGGGCTGGCAGGCCGAAGAATGGATCGGCAAGCCATTCGTGCCGCTTGTCCATGCCGACGATTTGCCGGTCGCCAGCGCGGCCTTCCAGAGCGTGCTGGGCGGCGAGTCCGTCGCCGGCCTCAGTCTGCGCATCGCCAGGAAATCCGGGGACTATTTCGACGCCGAACTCAGCGTCACCCCGCTTGGCCGCGATTTGGTCATGGGGATTACCCGGGACGTGAGCGAGCGCCAGCGTGCGGAAGCGGAAATCCGCAAGCTGAACGAGGCGCTTGAAAGCAAGGTGCAGGAGCGCACGCAACAACTGCTGGAGGCGCAGGAAGAACTGGTGCGCAAGGAGAGGCTGGCAACGCTGGGGCAGGTTGCTGGCAGCGTCGGCCACGAGCTGCGTAACCCGCTGGGCGTGATGAACAATGCCGTGTATTTCCTGCAAACCGTGTTGTCGGACGCGGACGAGACCACCCGGGAATACCTCAACATCATCAAGGAAGAGATCGCCAGTTCCGAGCGCATCGTGTCCGACCTGCTGGATTCCGTGCGCACCAAGCCGCCGCGTCCCGAGGCGGTTGGCGTGGCGGAGCTGATCAGCCAGACGCTGCGCAAGCTCACCATTCCCGCCACCGTCGCGGTCAAGCTGGACATTCCGCCAACGCTTTCCCTGCAGGTGGATCCGCAGCAAATCCAGCAAGTGTTCCGCAACCTGGCCAGCAACGGGGTGGAAGCCATGCCGGAAGGCGGCACCCTGGAAATCCGTGCGGTCGAAGACAAGCCGGCGGGACAGGTCGCCATCAGCGTGCAGGACACCGGCACCGGTATCGCGCCGGACGTTCTATCGAAGCTGTTTCAGCCGCTGTTCACTACCAAGGCGCGCGGTATCGGTCTGGGGCTGGTGGTGGTGAAGAATCTGACCCAGGCCAACGGCGGTGAGATTGCGGTTCACAGCGAGGTCGGCCGAGGCACGACCTTCACCGTGACCTTGCCCGCGGCCCATTCTCCGGCCGGGGAGGACTGAGTGCGTTTCGCCACCAAAATCGGCCTGAGTACGGTGGCGATGGCATTGATAGTCGGGCCACTGCTTGGCGTGGCGGTGTTCTTCGAGGCGCGCTCCGTATTACGGGAACACATTGTGGACGAAGCGGTGCAGAGCGCCAGAAGCATCATGCGCGAGATCGATTCCGCCATGCACCATGCCTATCAGGACGTCAGCATGATCGCCGCCGATGCGTTGCTGCGCGACGCGGTGGAACACCCGCAAACCCCGGTGCATGCGCGGCTGATGGACGAGTTGGAAGAGCGGGATCGCCTGACCGGGCCATGGAAGGCCTTGATGGTGTTCGACCGAACGGGCCGCGCGCTGTTTGGTCCCAAGCCTTTGGGCGAGGCAAAGGATATCTCGGCGTATCCGGTCAATAAGATCGGATTTGATCATGCCCTGAAAGGCGAAATCTACTATTCGGGGAAGATCGTCTGCCCGGAAACCGGGCAGCCGTTCGTGATTTTTGCGGCGCCTGTTTACGCCAGGGAGGACGCGGAGAAAGTGGTGGGGGTAGTGATCGCGCAATACGCCTGGGGCGCCATCCAGGAAATACTCGATTATGTAGACCCCGCCGCAAGAGTGCATCTGCTTGATCAGGCGCGCAATATTGTCGGCCGGCGCAGCAACGACCCGCATCCCCCACTGCGCATCCCGCCACTTGCACAACCTGAAATGAAAGACGGGCTGCTTGCCTATGGCGTGGCTGCCAGTTCCAGCCACGGCGAAGGCGCAGCGCTGGTCGTGGAGTTGCAGCAAAGCGGCATGAAGGCGTACCTCGGCAGCGGCTGGATTCTGTTGATTGAACGGCCGTTCGAGCTTGCTTTTGCGCCGATCTCGGACATGGCGCGGAATATGGCGTTAATCGTGTTGGGCATCCTGCTGTTGCAGGCCGCGGTGCTGGTCGTGCTGGGGCGGCTGTTCCTGCGACCGCTGGGGGAGCTGGTCGGGGGCGTGCGGCAGGTCGAACAGGGGCACTTCGACCGCAAGGTGACGGTGCACAGCAAGGACGAATTCGGCGAGTTGGCCGGCAGCTTCAACGCCATGGTTGACACCTTGCGCGAGACCCGGGACGAACTGGTGCACAAGGAAAGAATGGCGATGCTGGGAGAGGTGGCGGGCAGCATGGGCCACGAGCTGCGCAATCCGCTGGGGGTGATGAGCAACGCGGTGTATTTTCTCCAGACCATGCTCGAGAAGGCGGACGACAGTGTCAAGGAATACCTGGGGATCATCCGCGACGAGATTGCCCGCTCGGAACGCATCGTTGCCGTATTGATGGATGCGGTGCGCACCCGCCCCCCCGAGCCTGCCAGGCAAGAGGTGGCGGAGCTGGTCGGACAGGCTTTGCGCAAGTGCGCGGTGCCGTCCGGTGTGCGTGTCGCTCTGGATGTGCCCGATTCCCTTCCGGCCGTCTGGGTCGATGAAGCCCAGATGCATACCGTGTTCGAGAATCTGATTGCCAATGCCGTGGATGCCATGCCGCAGGGGGGCGTGTTGGAAATCCAGGCCGCAGTCGAAGGCGGGCGGGAGGTTGTTGTTGGCGTGCGCGACACCGGCAGCGGCATCATGCCGGAAGACATGGCCAGGATATTCGAGCCTTTATTCACTACCAAGGCGCGCGGTATTGGCTTGGGGCTGGTAGTGGTGCAGAACCTGATCCAGGCCAATGGCGGCACCGTGAAGGTGGAGAGCGAAGCGGGCAAGGGAACCCTGGTGACCGTTACGCTGCCGGCAGCAGATAAGCGGGGTGTGTTGACATGAACCCCAGTCATCCACAGGACGCCGGTCGGGAGTATCCGGCCTGCAGCCTATTCCGGGACCCGTTGAAATGAACACCATGACAGCCCATGATCTTGCCCGCGTCCGGATGGAGCTGGAACAGCCGATCACGCTGTATGCCGCGCATGGCCACCGCATTTACTGGCTGGGGAACACGGACGAAACCGCCTTCCGCTGCAATACCTATCTCATCGTGGATCGGGACGAGGCGATTCTGGTCGATCCCGGCGGTAAGCAGTATTTCCCCCAGGTGATGCAGCGGGTCGCGCAAATCATGCCGCCGGAAAAGGTCGGCGGCATGGTGCTCTGCCACCAGGACCCCGATGTGGCCGCCTCCATGACCGACTGGCTTGACATCAATCCGTCCATGCGGGTGTTCACCAGCCCGCGCACCCAGGTGTTGCTGCCCCACTACGGCCGCTCGGATTACGCCTATTGCGACGTGACCGAAAATCCGAGCTATGCCCTTCCTTCCGGCGCCAGCCTGAAATTCGTCGAGGCGCCGTTCCTGCACTTTCCCGGCGCCTTCGTGACCTACGACACTCAGGCGCGCTACCTGTTTTCCGGCGACATCTGGGCTGCGCTGGACCTGGACTGGAGCCTGACGGTGGATTCGTTCGATGCGCACATCCCGAAAATGAATCTGTTCCATCTCGACTACATGGCGTCCAATCTCGCCGCACGGGGCTTCGTCCGGCGCATCGAGCATCTCGCCATCGACGCCATCCTGCCGCAGCACGGCTCGATACTCGGGCCGCAGCATGTGGTGGCCGCCCTCGATTACCTGCGCAACCTGCGCTGCGGCACCGACATCATCTATGCAGACCTGGAGCGTGAACATGACGGATGACAGGCAACCTGAATTGCAGCGCAGGATCGAGGCGCTTGAACGCAAGAACAAGCTGCTGGAGGAAGGGCTGCATCAGGCGGAAAGGCTGCGCCAGATGTTCGACCGCACGGCGCAGGAACTCAAGGCGGCCCAATCGCAGCTGCAGCGGCAGGGTGCCGGGCTGGAAGAAAAGGTGCGCGAACGTACGCAGCAACTGCTGGCGGCGCAGGAAGAACTGGTGCGCACGGAGAAGCTGGCGCTGCTCGGACAAATCGCGGACACGGTGGGACACGAGCTGCGCAATCCGCTGGGGGTGATCAACAACGCCGTGTATTTCCTGCAGGCCGTGCTGGTCGATGCGGACGACACCACCCGGGAATATCTCGGCATCATCAAGGACGAGATCGCGGATGCGGAGCGCATCGTGTCCGACCTGCTGGATGCCGTGCGCACCAAGCCCCCGCGCCCGGAGAGGGTGCTGGTCGCAGCCCTGATCGGGAAAGCCCTGGACAAATGCAACGTGCCGCCTTCCGTCACGGTTCGTCTGGACATTCCTGAGACCCTCCCGGCCATCCGGGTCGATCCGGCGCAAATGCACCAGGTGTTGTGGAACCTGATCACCAACGGCGTGGAAGCGATGCCGGATGGCGGTGCACTGGAAATCGGGGCAGCCGAAGATCGGGTGACGAAGACCGTGACAGTCAGCATCCGGGACAGCGGCAGCGGCATCAAGCCGGAACACCAGGCCAGGCTGTTCCAGCCGATGTTCACCACCAAGGCACGCCGTATCGGCCTGGGGCTAGTGGTGGTGAAGAACCTGACGCAGGCCAACGGCGGCAGTGTGGAGGTGGAGAGCGAGCCGGGCAGGGGCAGCACGTTCAGCGTATCGCTGCCGTGCGACATAACGGTGGCGGCATGATGAACGGCAGCAAAATTAAAACAAATGCGCGGAGAACGTTGCAGGGATTGTCCCAGGCGAAGCCGAAGGGCGTTGCCTATCAATATTACGGGAGACGGCAATGAAAATTCTGGTGGTGGATGATGACAGGCGGATCGTCAAGACGACCTGCGATATCCTGAAGATCAAGGGCCACGAGGCGATCGCCGCCTATACCGGCGAGGAGGGCGTGGAAGCGCTCAAGCGCGAGCGGCCGGATTGCGTGCTGATGGACATCAAGATGCCCGGCATCAGCGGGGTCGAAGCGATGAAGCAGATGCGGGCGATCGTTCCCGATCTGCCCGTCGTCCTGGTCACCGCCTACGCGACCGAGGACACCATCGCCGAGGCGGAACGTGACGGCGCCTACGCGGTGATGAGCAAGCCGCTCGACTTCCAGGTGGTCCTGTCTTTTCTTGCCCTGCTGCGCAAGGAGGAAAGCATCCTGGTGGTGGACGACGATCCGCTCTTCTGCAAAACGCTGAAGGACATCCTGACCCTGAGGGGCTACCGGGTTGAAACGGAAACCGAGCCGGAGAAGGTGATGGACCATCTGGAAGGGGACTACAAGCTCGCCGTCGTGCTCGATCTCAAGCTCGGGGTAGTGGACGGCACGGATGTGCTGAAGGAGGTGCGGGCCAAATACCCCAACAAACCGGTGGTGCTGGTGACCGGCTATCGCGACGAGATGGCGGGCTCCATCGAGAAGGCGCGCAAAATAGGGGCTTACACCTGCCTTTACAAGCCGCTGGAAACCGATTCCCTGTTCAGGGTGATCGAGGAAATCCGGCTCAAGAAGCTGCAAAATCTGCTGGTCTCGACATAGCCGGGGGCGAATCGTGAAAGCAAAAGCCAAAATCCTGGTGGTGGACGACGATCCGAATCTCAGGAAGACCCTGTGCGATATTCTGAGAATCAAGGGCTATGACACGGTCGCCGCCGCGACCGGCGCCGAGGCGGTCGCGGCGGCAGGGCAAGACACGTTCAGCCTGGCGCTGATCGACCTGATGCTGCCGGACATGCAGGGCCTCGACGTCATGGCACGCATCAAGGCGATCTCGCCGCTGACCGAAGCGATCATCCTGACCGGCCACGCGTCGATGGATACCGCCATTGAAGCCACCCGGCAGGGGGCGTACTCCTATCTGCTGAAGCCCTACCAGATGGATGAACTGTTGCGGAACATCCAGCACGGCGTCGAGCGCCAGCAGGCGCAGGAGGAGATCATCCGCCTGGCGTCCTTTCCGCGATTGCATCCCGATCCGGTGATCGAGCTCGATTCCGTCGGCGTGGTGACCTATGTCAATCCGGCAGCCGAAAAGCTGTTCCCCGATCTGGGTGAGCTGGGGCTGGCGCACCCCTTGCTGAATGGCCTGGCAGGGACGATTCCCGATCTTCTGGAAAACGGGCGGCATGAAGAAATAGGCTACGAAGCCGAGGTGGATGGAGCGACTTACGAACTGCATGTTTACGATGTTCGGGATGCCAATCTCTTTCGCATTTATGTCATGGACATCACGCAGCGAAAAAAGAACGAGGCGGAAATCCATCTCCTCGCCACCACCGATACCCTCACCGGAATCGCCAACCGCCGGGAGTTTTCGCGGGTTGCGGAAGCCGAAATGGACCGCGCTAAACGATATGGCACCCCCCTGTCGCTGCTCATGTACGACCTCGATCACTTCAAGCGCGTGAACGATACCTTCGGCCATGACACGGGCGACGATGTGTTGCGGGCCGTCACTGAGGTGGTGACGGCCAATATCCGCGCCGTCGACGTTGCGGCACGCTGGGGCGGCGAGGAATTCCTGGTGCTGATGCCGCAGTCGGATCTGGCTGCGGCGAGAGGGGCGTCGGAAAAGCTGCGACAGGTCATTGAACAACACCGGTTCGACAAGGTGGGCACGGTCACGGTGAGCTTCGGGGTGACGCAGTTCGTGCCGCAGGACGACCTCAACGTGCTGCTGAAACGGGTGGATGACGCGCTCTATCGGGCAAAAGAGAACGGGCGGAATCGCGTCGAAACCCTGACGGCGGAAACGGCGGCCATGGCCGGGAAAACATGAGATGACGCACGCCCAAAATTCTGCTGATCGATGACGATCCCAGCGTCCGCAAGACGCTCTCCGACATCCTGCGCATCAAGGGCTACGAGGTGGCGAGCGCGGAAAACGGCGCGTCGGGAATCGCCGAGGCGCTGGCGGAGATCCAGGGGAACCGCGGCAGGCTGTATTGCGAGCACGCGGTCGATGCCTGCATCAGGCTGTTCAACGAGAAGGGATTCGAGTTCGACGAGGCCTCGTGAAGGCCCGTATCGGATCGATCCCGTTCCGCCCGCCTGGCCGGGACCTGCCGGGAAACGCGGCTATTTCAGCAAGCGGCGCCGTGTCAGCGCCAGCGCGATGACGTAGCTCAGACTGCCGTAAACCAGCAGCGCCACCACGTGCAGCGTGATGTCGCCGGGCACGCTGCCGACGACCAGCGGCCGCGCCAGGTCGATGGCGTGGGTGAGCGGCAGCCAGGCCGACACGGCCTGCACCGGAAGCGGCAGTTGCGATACCGGGAAGAACACGCCGCACAAGAGCACCATCGGCGTGATCACCAGGGTGAAGTAGTAGAGGAAGAAGTCGTAGCTCGGCGACACCGCATTCATTACCAGCCCCATGCCGCCGAAGCAGAAGCCGACCAGCGCCACCACCGGGATGATCCACAGCGTCATCCAGAAGTTGCCGTACAGGCCCAGCCCCCAGATCACCGCCAGGATCGCCAGTCCGGACAGCAGGCTCTTCGCCACCGCCCAGGTGAGTTCGCCCAGCATCACGTCGTCGAGCGTCATCGGCGCATTCATGATGGCGTCCCAGGTGCGCTGCACGTGCATGCGCGAGAAGCTCGAATACAGCACCTCGAAGGTGGCGGCGTTCATCGTGCTGTAGGCTACCGTGCCGGCGGCGAGGAAGGTGAGGTAGGGCATGCCGCCGACATCGGGCAAGAGGCTGCCGAGACCGTAGCCCAGGCCCAGCATGTACAGCATCGGGTCGGCCAGGTTGCCGAGGATGGCCGGGATGGCGAGCTTCTTCCATACCAGATAGTTGCGCTGCCACACCGGGATGAAGCGCCAGGACAGAAGCGGCAGTCGCAGATGCTTAATCACGCAGGTCCCTTCCGGTCAGTTTAAGAAACACATCTTCCAGATTCGACGGCCGGTGCAGGTAGCGCAGCGCAGGCACTGGCTTCAGCGCATCGATCACACGCTCGGCGTTGTGGGTATAACAGAACAGGGTTTCGCCGACGCTCTCGGAGCGCTGGCAGACCTGGCAGGCGTGATCGCGCGTCCAGCCGGCAAGCCCTTCGCCGTAGATTTCGACCACCGCCGGTTCAATGTGCGATTCGATCAGCGCGCGCGGCGCGCCTTCGGCCACCAGGCGGCCGTGGTCGAGGATGGCCAGACGGTCGGTGAGGCGCTCGGCCTCCTCCATGAAGTGCGTGGTCAGCACGATGGTCTTGCCGTCCGCGATCAGCCGCCGCAGGCCCTGCCAGATGAGGTGGCGCGCCTGCGGATCGAGGCCGGTGGTGGGCTCGTCGAGAAACAGGATGTCGGGGTTGTGCACCAGCGCGCGCGCCAGCGTCAGCCGCCGCTTCATGCCGCCCGACAGCTGCGCGATCTGCGCGTCGGCCTTGCTGGACAGGCCGGCGAATTCCAGCAGCTCGGGCACGCGCGCAGCGATCGCGGCCTTCTTCATGCCGAAATAACGACCGTAGGCGAACAGGTTCTCGCGCACCGAGAAATCCGGATCGAGGTTGTCCATCTGCGGCACTACGCCGATCTTCATACGCGCCTCACGCGCATGTTGCGGCACTGCGATGCCGGCCAGTTCGATGCTGCCGGCGTCGGGTTCGATCAGCCCCAGCAGCAGGCGCAGCGTGGTGGTTTTGCCGGCGCCGTTGGGGCCGAGGAGGCCGAAGCATTCGCCGCGCCGCACGTTCAGGTCGAGGCCGCGCACCACTTCGGTGTCGCCGTAGCGCTTGGTCAGGCCGCGCACGGTCAGCACGGGCAGGCCTCCAGGAACGCTTGCTTTAGCTCCTTCAGCTTGCCGTGGAAAAAATGCCCGGCGTCGGGGATGGCTTTGACCGCCAGTTGCTGCTGTTCGGCCCACAACTGGATCGCCGCGGGCGGGATGAGTTCGTCGGCGTCGCCATAGATCACCACGGTATCCGCCGGCACCGGATCGAACTCGTACATGGTGACGGCAGGCGCGACCAGGATCAGGCGTTTGGCATGCAGTTCCTGGCGCAGGCGGTGCTGCACGAAGGCGCCGAAGGAGAAGCCGGCCAGCGCCCACGGCAGGCCGGGGTAGCTGGCTTCGACGAAGCGGGCGACGGCGAGCAGGTCGTCGGTTTCGCCCATGCCGGCGTCGAATGTGCCGTCGCTCATGCCGACGCCGCGAAAGTTCGGCCGCACGCTGACCCAGCCGGCCTCGTTGGCCGCCTTGGCCAGCGTGGTCACCACCTTGTTGTCGAGGCTGCCACCGTGCAGCGGATGCGGATGGGCCACCAGCAGCAGGCCGCGGCGGTCGGTCTCGGGATCGTCGATCACGGTTTCCAGCTTGCCTACTGAAACGGGAATACGCAGTTTGAAGCGCTTCATTGCGGCTGCTTCACTTCAGCTGCAGGCGTTCGACGATGCGCCCCTGTTTGAGATGAAGCTCGAAGATTTCGTCGATGTCGGATTCATCGACATAGGTGTACCAGATGCCTTCCGGATACACGACCAGCAGCGGGCCTTCGTCGCAGCGGTCGAGGCAGCCGGCACTGTTGATGCGGCATTGGCCCGGGCCGTTGAGGTCGGCCTGCTTGACCTTCTTCTTCAGGTAGTCGCGCATGGCCTGTCCGCCGGCGGCCCCGCAGCATTTGGCGCCGTCGTCGCGCTGGTTGGTGCAGAAGAATACGTGGTGCTTGAAATACTGATCAGTCATTCGAAAATTCCGTGGATTTGAGGGCGTTGCCGTGCGCTTTCTCGACCGGATACTTGCGTGCATTGATCGTCAGCTTGTCGGCGGCCGCTTCCAGCAAGTCGATGTTCAGCACGTCCGCCAGCCGGGTCAGGTAAATCAGCACATCGGCGATTTCCTGGCGCACGGCTTCGTGCTGCTCGCCGCTCAGACTTCGGCTTTGTTCCGGCGTCAGCCACTGGAAGGGTTCCAGCAGTTCGGCCGCTTCCACACTCAAGGCCATGACCAGGTTCTTGGGGGTGTGGTAGCGTTCCCACGCGCGTGCCTCGGCGAACTCGCGGATATGTCGCTGTAACGTATCGAGACTATCAACTTTACGATTGCTCATGGCCGACATGATACCGTGGCAAATGACCGGTTTACGATACATCGCCGGATTGCCGGGGCTCGACGGAGGGTGCATTCAGGATGTTTTGCCCATTGGTTACAATCGGATAATCGTGAATCTTGATAAAACCCGCATGCAAACCCTTACCGTCGATCTCGGCGATCGCTCCTATCCCATCCACATCGGCGCCGGCCTGTTGGTTCAGGCCGGCCTGATCGTTCCGCATCTGGCGCAGAAGCGCGTGATGGTGGTGACCAATACCACGGTGGCGCCGCTGTATCTGGCGCAACTGACGGCGACGCTCGAAGGCGCCGGCGTGAAAGTGGCGCAGGTGGTGCTGCCGGACGGCGAGGCGTTCAAGAACTGGGAAACGCTGAACCGGATTTTCGATGCGCTATTGACCGACCGCGCCGAACGCAAGACCACGCTGATTGCCTTGGGCGGCGGCGTGATCGGCGACATGACCGGCTTTGCCGCGGCAAGCTATCAGCGCGGCGTGCCCTTCATCCAGATCCCCACCACACTGTTGTCGCAGGTCGATTCGTCGGTGGGCGGCAAGACCGGGATCAACCATCCGCTCGGCAAGAACATGGTCGGCGCGTTCTATCAGCCGAAGCTGGTGCTGGCCGACACCGACACACTGAAGACGCTGCCTGCGCGCGAACTGTCGGCGGGGCTGGCCGAGGTGATCAAATACGGCCTGATCTGGGACGCCGAGTTTCTTGCCTGGCTGGAAGCCAACATGGAGAAGTTGCGTGCGCTCGATCCGGTGGCGATCACTCATGCGATTTATCGCTCGTGCGAGATCAAGGCGCAGGTGGTGGGGCAGGACGAGCGCGAAGGCGGCATCCGCGCCATCCTCAACCTGGGGCATACCTTCGGCCATGCGATCGAGACCGGCATGGGCTACGGCAACTGGCTGCACGGCGAAGCGGTGGCGGCCGGGATGGTGATGGCGGCGCAGACCTCGCAGCGCTTGGGCTGGATATCCGAGGCCGACGTGGCGCGTACTCGTGCGCTGATCCGTGCCGCCGGCCTGCCGGACGTGGCGCCCGATCTGGGCGTCGACGCGTATCTGGAATACATGGGCCACGACAAGAAGGTCGAGGCTGGAAAAATGCGCTTCGTACTGCTGAAAAAGCTGGGCGAGGCGGTGATCACCGGCGACGTGCCGGCCGATGTGCTGACCGGCGTGCTGACCGCGCCACATTGAAGGAATCTTGATGGAACCGTCGTTCGCCTCCTACGCAGCGCATTCCAGTCAATCCCGCGGGCGTCGTCATGCCGAGCCGTCCGCCGCGCCGCGCTCCGAGTTCCAGCGCGACCGCGACCGCATCATTCATTCCACCGCGTTCAGGCGGCTGGAATACAAGACCCAGGTGTTCGTCAATCACGAAGGCGACCTGTTCCGCACCCGGCTGACCCACAGCCTGGAAGTGGCGCAGATCGGCCGCACCATCGCCCGGATACTGGGGCTGAACGAAGACCTGGTGGAAGCGGTGGCGCTGGCGCACGACCTCGGCCATACGCCCTTCGGCCACGCCGGGCAGGATGCGCTGAACGCCTGCATGCGCGAGCACGGCGGTTTCGAGCACAACCTGCAGTCCTTGCGTGTCGTTGATCTGCTGGAAGAGCGCTATGCCGAATTCGACGGACTGAATCTCACTTTTGAGGCGCGCGAGGGTATTTTGAAACACTGTTCGGCGGGCCATGCCGAAAAACTCGGCGACATTGGCGCGCGCTTTCTCAATAGACAGCAACCTTCGCTGGAGGCGCAGATCGCCAACCTGGCCGACGAGATCGCCTACAACAACCACGACGTCGACGATGGCCTGCGCTCCGGTCTGATTACGCTGGAGCAGCTGGGCGAAGTGCAGATATTTGCCCGTCACCTGAATGAAGTTCGCAGCAAGTACCCGGCGCTGAACAGCCGTCGCATCGTGACCGAAACCGTGCGACGCATGATTAATACGCTGATTATCGACTTGGTCAATACGACACGGATCAACATCGAGAACAGCGACGTGAAAACCATCGATGAAGTGCGTAGCGCGCCGCCTCTGGCAGCCTTCAGTCCGGCGCTGCTGGACGAGCATCGCGAACTCAAGCGTTTCCTGCATCGCCACCTGTATCGTCATTACAAGGTGGCGCGCATGAGTGCGAAGGCGGGTCGCATCATCAGCGATTTGTATGCCGCATTCACAGGCGATGCCCGTCTGCTGCCGCCGGAGCATCAGGCGCGCGAATCGCTGGAAGGCGCACGCGCGGTAGCCGATTACATCGCGGGCATGACCGACCGCTACGCCATGCGCGAACACCGCAGGATTTTTGCGGTGGAAGAAATCTACAGTTAGCCGGGTAGCTTTGTCCCCGGTTTGACAAGGCAGACCAGCCAGGCCTGGATCATCGGCCCGGTTCGCTCGTCTTTCCCCGCGGCAGTGCCCGCGCCACCACCCAGTTTGCAACGTCCGCCGCGCCGGCTAGTTTGAGCGTTTTCGCCAGTTCGTCGAGGCTGGCGCCGGTTGTCATGACATCGTCCACGATCGCGATGCGCAATCCCTTTAAGTCGGCGCTGCAATGGAAAGCACCGCGTATGTTGCGGCATCGTGCCTCGTGTTTGAGGCCCATTTGCGGCGGGGTATCGCGCACCCGCTGGCAGCAGTCGGTGTCGAGCGGAAGCCCAAGCCGCCTGCCTGCTTCGCGCGCGATTTCGCTGGCGTGGTTGAATCCGCGCTCGCGAATGCGCCGGGCATGCAGCGGCATGGCGATGAGGCGGTCGGGTCGGGGAGCGGTCTCGACGACCCGGGCCAGGCATTCGCCGAGGACCGGCGCGACGGCCAGACGTCCCCGGTATTTCAGGTTCGGGATCATTTGATCAACCGGGAACGTATACATCAGCGCGGCGTAGGTGAAGTCGAATGCGGGCTGCTGCTTGAGGCAGGCGCCGCACAATTGCCCTGCGGGGGTAGGCATGGCGCACTGCGGGCAGTGTGGCTGGCTATGCCAGGGCAGATCGGCAAGGCAGCCGGGGCAGAGCGTGTGCCTGTGTGTGGCGCCCCCGCAAAGCAGGCAGGACAAGGGGAATGTTCGCTTAAAAAGCGGGCTGATGTTCAATTTGTTTCCGGGACAAATTTGACAGATGGAAGGCCGCACCGGAAAATCCGGGCATGAAAGCTAAACGTGTCATTTCTGCTTCGTCCTCCCGCTTTTCCGCTCAGCTGTTCAATTTCATCACCGTCGCGGCCTTGATGATTTCGTTGACGGCTTTGCTGCTGGGCAAACTGCTCGCCAGTCACAAGATCGGATTTCTGCCGTTCGTTTTGTCGTTGCCGCCCGTGATGATCTGGCTGGCGGCATCGATCTTCGTCTACGCCAGCATTGCCCATCATCCTAATCCGCGCACCGCGCATTACAACAAGTGGGCAGGCTACCGCTTTTATGGCGTGATGGGCAGCATGGTGGTGATCGGCCCGTCGATTTATGGCCTGCTGGGCGGTTGGCAAGGGTTGATGATGGTGCTGGGCCTGGCGGTGCTGATCATCGTGCCGTGGGCATTGCTTGATATTGTCAGGGCTGCGCGCGAACCGTGGCAGGACATGACCATCGAGGGGGAACTGTGAGCGGCAAGCAGGGCGCCCGCGCAGGGGGCTGCGCCCGTTCGCGCATGGCTCCAGCCGCCGCATGGTGTTTGCATGACTTGATGACTCTACAGGGCATAACCAATGAATGACATGACTCAACCCGGAGCGCACCTGTCCATGGCCGAGATTGAGGCGCTGTTTGCGCAGCCGTTTGCCGATCTGATGTTTCAGGCACAGACGGTGCACCGCGCATATTTCGACCCCAACAAGGTACAGCTCTCCACCCTGCTGTCGATCAAGACCGGCGGCTGCTCCGAGGACTGCGGTTATTGCCCGCAGTCGGTGCATTACGACGCCGGGGTGGAAAACCAGGGCCTGCTGAATCTGACCGATGTGCTGGTTGCAGCCAGGGCCGCCAAAGCAGCCGGGGCCTCGCGCTTTTGCATGGGGGCGGCCTGGCGCGGACCGAAACAGCATGACCTCGAACCGGTGCTCGACATGGTGCGCGAAGTGAAAGCGCTGGGGCTGGAAACCTGCGCGACGCTGGGCATGCTGAAGGACGGTCAGGCCGAACAGTTGAAACAGGCCGGGCTCGACTATTACAACCACAACCTCGATACCGCGCCCGAGTTCTATGGCGACATCATCACTACGCGCCAATACCAGGACCGGCTCGATACGCTGGAGCGCGTGCGCCACGCCGACCTGCATGTATGCTGCGGCGGCATTGTCGGCATGGGCGAGTCGCGCACCCAGCGTGCCGGTCTGATCGCCCAACTGGCGAGTCTCGATCCGCAACCGGAATCGGTGCCGATCAACCTGCTGGTGCAGGTCGAGGGCACGCCGCTCGCCGATGTCGAGGCGCTCGAACCGCTGGAATTCGTGCGCACCATCGCGGTGGCGCGTATCTGTATGCCGAAAAGCTTCGTGCGGCTGTCGGCAGGGCGCCAGCAAATGAGCGATGCGGTGCAGGCGTTGTGTTTTCTTGCAGGTGCCAATTCGATCTTCTACGGCGAAAAGCTGCTGACCACCGGCAATCCGGAATGGGCGCGCGACCAGCGCCTGTTCGACAGCCTGGGGCTGACCGCGTTGTGAGTTTCGGTGCGCTGACCCGCCTGCAGCAGGGGCTGGCGGCGCTGAAGGCTGATCATCTCGAACGGCGGCGCCGGCTGTTCGACGGCGCACAGGGTGCGCACGTGACGATCGACGGTCAGCGCGTCATCTCCTTCTGCAGTAACGATTACCTCGGCCTCGCCGCCGATCCGGCACTGGTGGCCGCTGCGCACGTTGCGCTCGACCAGTGTGGTGTCGGCGCGGGTGCGGCGCATCTCATAGCCGGCCACCATCGTTATCACCACGAATTCGAAGCCGCCTTCGCCCGCTTCGTCGGCAAGCCGGCGGCGCTGCTGTTTTCTACGGGCTACATGGCCAATCTCGGTGTGCTGACCGCGATGGTCGGTCGCCGTGGCGAGGTGTTCGCCGACAAACTCAATCATGCCTCGCTGGTCGACGCCGCGCAGTTGTCCGGCGCGAGCTTCACACGCTATCGTCACCATGACCTGGCCCAGCTCGAAGGCCAACTGGTGGCCAGTACCGCGCAGGACAAACTCATTGTCAGCGATCTGGTGTTCAGCATGGATGGTGATGTGGCTCGGGTCGACTCGTTGCTTGATCTGGCAGAACGTCATGACGCCTGGCTTTATCTCGACGACGCGCACGGTTTTGGCGTGCTCAATGACGGGCGAGGCGGACTGACCGAACGCACCCGTGCGAGCGATCGCGTGATCTATCTGGCCACGCTGGGCAAGGCGGCCGGTGTGTCTGGCGCGGCGGTGGCCGCGCACGAAGCCGTGATCGACTGGCTGGTCCAGAAGGCGCGCGCCTATATCTACACGACAGCTTCGCCCCCGATGCTGGCTGCGTGCCTGCTGGAAAGCCTGCGCCAGATCGAGGCAGGTGGAATGCGACGCGCGCGCTTGCGCAGCCACATCATGCAGCTGCGTGATGGGTTGGCCGGATTCAAGCTTGGGGCATTGATGCCGTCCGACACGCCGATCCAGCCACTACTGATCGGCGAGAACGCCGATGCGGTGCGGCTATCGCTGGCCCTGCTGCAGCGTGGCCTGCTGGTGCCGGCGATCCGCACACCGACGGTGCCCGCCCATACCGCGCGGTTGCGCATCACCCTGTCGGCTGCGCACAGTGCTGATGATGTTGCGCAACTGGTTGAGGCGCTGCATGCCATTGTCTAAGCCCACCCTGACGCTGGTGCACGGATGGGGCATGAACGCCCGTGTATTTGATACGCTGGCTGAACTGCTGGCAGCCGATTTCGAGGTATGCGCGCTCAACCTGCCGGGCCACGGCGGACGCAATGCGGTAGCGGACAACACCCTGCAGGGCTGGGCGGACGATCTGGCGCGGCAATTGCCGGACCATACGATATTGCTCGGCTGGTCGCTTGGCGGGCTGGTCGCGATGCGCGCAGCGCTCGATTATCCGCACAAGGTCGCGCGCCTGGTGCTGCTGGCATCGACGCCGAAATTCGTTGCGACAGAAGACTGGACGCGCGGCATCTCGCCAGATGCCCTGCAGGATTTTGGCGCGGCGCTGGTTGCCGACCCCGGGGCCACGCTGCTGCGCTTTCTGAGCCTGCAGACGCGTGGCATGCCGGGTCAGAAAGCCCTGTTGCAGCTATTGCGACAGGTGTTGCTGGCCGTGCCCATCCCGAGCAGTGAAACGCTGGTGGGCGGCTTGTCGATCTTGCGCGATACTGATTTGCGCGATGAGCTGTCGCGCCTGAAACAGCCAACCCTGGTGCTGCATGGTGCGCTCGATACGCTGACGCCGGCATCAGCTGGCGCCTGGCTTGCCGGGGCCTTGCCTGATGTGCGGCACGTCGAGATTGCGCGTGGCGCGCACGCGCCGCATCTGTCGCACGCTGAGGCGGTCGCCACTGCGATCGGACGCTTTGCTCATGACTGACGAGCGTGACCGCTCCCCTCTCCCGCAAGCGGGAGAGGGCGGGGAGAGGGAAGCGGGGGAGCACCCTGAAGGGCATAAAGGAGCAAACGCCATGCCCCAACCAGTTGACGAACTCGATTTCGCAGAGGTGCGGCGTGCGTTCGACTATGCCGCCGCCAGCTACGATGCGCACGCGGTGTTGCAGCGCGAGGTGTGCGATCGCCTGTTCGAGCGCCTCGATTTCATGGCCTTGCAGCCGGAGCGCGTGCTTGATGTCGGCAGCGGCACCGGCTACGGCCTGGCGCAACTGCGGTCACGCTATGCCGAATCCGCGCTGTGCGCGCTCGATATCGCGCCGGCCATGCTCAACGCCGCCCGTGCCCGTCTGCCGCAATTCAACTGGGCGCAACGCGCCCTGCAACGTCTGCCCCCTTCCACTTCACGCACTACTCATCTGGTGTGTGCCGATATGGAGCGGCTGCCACTGGGGCCCAACAGCATGAATCTGGTCTGGTCCAGCCTGGCCCTGCAGTGGGCACACGATCTGGAGGCGACGTTCAAGGGATTTCATCGGGTGCTGGCGCCGGGCGGTCTCTTGATGTTCGCGACCTTCGGCCCCGATACGCTGAAGGAGTTGCGTACCGCTTTTGCGGAAATTGACGATGCGCCACACGTGAATCGCTTTATCGATTTGCATGATATTGGCGACATGCTGATTCACGCGGGCTTTGTCAGTCCGGTAATGGAAATGGACATGCTCACGTTGACCTATGCCGACCTCAAATCGCTGATGCGCGATCTCAAGGGCATTGGCGCGCATAACGCGGCAACGACCCGCCGCCGCGGCCTGCTCGGCAAATCGGCGTGGGCCAAACTGGAACAGGCGTATGAGGCGAACCGGCATGAAGGGCGCCTGCCGGCCAGCTTCGAGGTGATCTACGGCCACGCGTGGGCGGGCGACAAGATGCAGCGCGAAGACGGGCGTCAGGTGATCCAGTTCGCCATTGGCGAGCGAAAAAGAAAACTGGGGCGGACGTGAAGGGTTTCTTTGTGACCGGCACGGATACCGGCGTTGGCAAGACGCGGGTGGCGGTGGCGATGATTCATGCGCTGCGTGCGCAAGGCCTGCGCGTGGCCGCGATGAAACCGGTGGCGGCGGGCCATGTGCAGGGAGAGCTGAATGAGGATGTGGTGGCGTTGCTGCAGGCGACAAACGTTGCGGCCGACCTGACGGACGTGAACCCCTACGCCTTCGCGGAGCCGATCGCACCGCATATTGCCGCGCAGTTGGCTGGCGCACGGATTGATCTGGATGTCATTGCTGCGGCGTATGCCCGGCTTGCTGCCGCGGCCGACGTGGTGGTGGTCGAAGGGGCAGGCGGCTGGCGCGTGCCCCTGAACGAAAGCGAAGACATGGCGGATCTGGCTGAGCGTTTGGGACTCCCTGTCGTGCTGGTGGTGGGCCTGCGTCTGGGGTGTCTCAATCACGCACTGCTGACAGCAGAGTCGATCACACAGCGGAATGTGCCTTGGGCTGGATGGGTGGGCAATCATCTTGATCCGTCGATGGCCCGTCAGGCTGAAAACCTGACCACACTTAGGGCGCGGTTAATGAGGCCCTGTCTGGGCGTGCAGGCTTTTGTCGGCCCCGGGATTGCCGCCTCAAACGAGCCGGAATGGCTCACCTTGCCAGAAATATTAGACCATTAGAATAATCATTAATAATAATATTTTATTTATTAATCAATAAGATAATGAACTCGCTTGTCTTGTTTATGGGGGGCGGAGCGTGTTATCGTCCGCGACATAATGCCGCACGCAGTTCTTTCCTTTCCGGGTATGGGTCATGCAATGGCAACAGCTTGTGCGGGCGGAACGGCCGGGGCGTTTGTTTTTAAATCAAGCCCCAACCATTCGCTGACGCGTCAGCAGAGACGCCGGGTTTTCTGGGGATTGGCTGCTTTGTGTTGTGTGGCGCCGGGTGTTTTTGCCTGGCTGGGCTACTGGCTGATATTGCCGTTTGCCGGTTTGGAGATTGGCTTGCTGGCGTGGGTGTTTGCCGGTTTGCGGCACCATGAGGGTGACTACGAATCGCTCGTGATCGAAGACGATGTGGTGACGCTGGAATGGCGTGCGGGTGGGCGCAGCGAGCGCCGCGAAATGAATCGCAAGTGGGCACGTGTTGAGTGCGACTGCCGAACACCAGGCCGGAGTTGTCGACTTTGTGTGGTGTCGCATGGCCGTGCAACAGAGGTGGGGCTGTATTTGAGTGACGAGGACAGGCTGGAACTCGCGGCCACGTTACGCAGCAAGTTGCAGGCATGACGAGTTGCCGTAGCAAATAGTAAAAAAAATACTTAGGTACTTAGGGGATAGGGGAGCAATGAAAGGCGTCTGGCTAAAAGCAGGGATCGCTGCGTGTGGGCTGGCAATGAGCCAGCTCACGGTGGCGGATACCGCGTATCCCTTGCAAACTTCAATGGGCCTGGCTGCGCCAGGTGTATTTCAGTTGAACAATCTCATCATGCTGGTTTGTTTGGGGACATTTGTTGCGGTGTTCGCTGCGATGTTCTACTCGCTGCTCAGGCATCGCAAATCGGTCGGAAGTGAGACTGTGCATTTTCACCGAAACACCCTGGTCGAGGTCGCCTGGGCCGCTGTTCCGTTCATCATCCTGATGAGTGTGGCTTACCCCGCAACAAGAACGGTGATCAATCACCATGCCGGGACGGTTGATGTTGTCCAACTCGTCGAACAACGGGTTGCCAGTCGTTGAGCTGAAAAACCAGATTCAAACACAATACATAGAACATACATAAGGGGGAATGATGAGGGGATTGATCAAAGTTGGGTTGGGGGTGATGGCAACCTTGGGATCGATGGCGGCGTGGGCGGACTATTCCTGGAATTTTCCAACGCCTGTGACACCCATCGCGCATGAAACGCTGGAAGTGCACAACCTGTTCATGATCATCATTACGGTGATTTTCTTTGCCGTGCTCGCCATCATGCTGTATTCCATGTGGGCGCACCGCAAGCGTGACGGGCATCAGGCGGCCGACTTCGTCAAGCCGAACAGCCGGAAGCAGTGGGCATGGGTCATGGTGCCTTTTGCCGCATTGCTGTTCATCGATTATGTGGTGTTTGGCATTCCCGCCTACCACGCCGTCCTGATGTACGAAGACACCAAGACGGATGCCGACATGGTGGTGAAGGTGACTGGCAGTCAGTGGCTTTGGGAATACGAGTATCCCGAAGAAGGGGTTAAGTTTACCAGCCGTCTGGTGACGCCCCGCACGCAGGTAATGAACGTGGATCCCAAGGGCGAACACTATCTGCTGGAGGTGGATAACCCGCTGGTGTTGCCGGTGGGTAAAAAGATTCGCTTCATCACCACCTCGAATGACGTGATCCACAGCTGGTGGGTGCCGGCCTTCGGCGTGAAGCGCGACGCTGTGCCGGGCTTCCTGCGCGAGTTTTGGGCGACGATCGATACGCCCGGGGTTTATCGCGGCCAGTGCGCCGAACTGTGCGGCAAGGAGCATGCGTTCATGCCGGTGGTGGTGCATGCGGTGCCGGAAGCGGAGTACCGCGAGTGGCTGGCCTCGAAAAAGTCCGGGCAGGCGCAGTTGGCAGCGAGCACGGATCAGACCTGGGGCAAGGATGACCTGATGCAAACCGGCGCCGATGTTTATGCGAAGAGCTGCGCGGCCTGTCACCAGCCGGATGGAAAGGGGTTGCCCCCGGCCTTCCCGCCCATTGCGGGAGCGGCAGTTGCCAGCACTGCCTTCATGGATGCCGAAGGCAACATGGTGAAGGGCGGCCATCTGGATACGGTGATGAACGGCAGAACGGGTTCTGCGATGCGTGCGTTCAAGGAAGAATTGAGTGACGTGGAAATCGCCGCTGTAGTGACGTATCAGCGCAATGCCTTTGGTAACGCCGCTGGAGATCTGGTGCAACCGTTGGCGGTCAAGAGCCTGCGTTAAGCAGAAACTGACAGTATTGGGTAAAGGATAAACAAATGACGACAGCAGCGAATCATGCAGACCACGCTCACCATGGGCACCATCCGAAAGGACTGGCGCATTGGCTGACGACCACCAATCACAAGGACATCGGCACGATGTACCTGATCTTTGCCTTCACCATGCTGTTGACGGGTGGAGCGATGATCCTGGGAGTGCGCGCTGAACTGTTTCAGCCGGGCTTGCAGTTGATGCAGCCGGAGTTTTTCAATCAGCTCATCACCCTGCACGGACTGGTGATGGTGTTTGGCGCGGCCATGCCGGCGGCCACCGGGCTGGCCAACTGGATGCTGCCGATGACGATCGGTGCGCCGGACATGGCACTGCCGCGCTTGAATAACTGGAGTTTCTGGATTCTGCCGCCGGCGGCACTGATGCTCGTTTTGCCTTTCTTCCTCGGCCTGGCCGGCATTGGCCCCGGCGCGGTGGATACGGGCTGGACCATGTATGCGCCGCTCTCGATCCAGACCGGCTGGGGGATGGATTTCGCCATTTTCGCCGTGCATATGCTGGGCGTGTCGTCCATCCTGGCCTCGATCAACGTGATCGTCACCATCCTGAACATGCGCGCGCCGGGCATGACGCTGATGAAAATGCCCATGTTCGCGCATGGCTTCCTGATGACCGCCGGCCTGCTGATCCTGATTATGCCGGTGCTGGCAGGTGGCGTGACCATGGTGCTGCTGGATCGCCATTTCGGTACCCACTTTTTCAACGCCGCGGGCGGCGGTGACCCGGTGCTGTGGCAGCACATTTTCTGGTTCATGGGGCACCCTGAAGTGTACGTGCTGCTGCTGCCGATCGCCGGCGCGATTCCGCATGTGCTGTCGGCCTTTTCCAGAAAGCCGATGTATGGCTACAGGGCACAGGTGTACTCCATCTGGTCGATTGCCGCGCTGTCACTGGTGGTCTGGGCGCACCACATGTTCACCAGCGGCATGTCCGTGGGCGGGCAGCTCTACTTTATGTACAGCACCATGCTGATTTCACTGCCGCTGGCAGTGCTGTTCTTCTGCTGGATCGCGACGGTCTGGCGCGGTTCGGTCAGTTTCGAGACTCCGATGCTGTTCGCTTTGGGCTTCGTCATCCTGTTCGGCTGGGGTGGTCTGACCGGCCTGGTGCTGGCGGATGCCGCGGCCGTGCCGCAATACCACAATGCCTATTTCCTGGTGGCGCATTTCCATTACGCGCTGTATCCGACCACGGTCATGGGCGCGATGGCGGCGATCTACTACTGGCTACCAAAGTGGACCGGCCATATGCTGGACGAGCGCCTGGGCAAGCTGCATTTCTGGACCGTGATCGTCGGCGTGAACCTGACTTTCATTCCCCAGTTCTTCGTGGGTCTGGCCGGGATGCCCCGCCGCATTCCCGACTACCCGCTGATGTTCGCGGAGTGGAACATGCTGTCGAGCACGGGCGCGCTCATCCTCGGAATTTCGCACCTGATGTTCATTTACATCGTGATCAAGTGCGTGCGCGGCGGCAAGAAAGCCGAGGCTTCAGCCTGGGAGGGCGCAACCGGTCTTGAGTGGACCGTGCCGTCGCCGGCGCCGTACCACACCTTCGAGACGCAGCCTGTCGTCAAATGACCGTGGACGACAACATGAATGTGCCCGGGTCGGGTCAACTCAACCGGGATGACCCGGAGTGGACACGCAGGCATGCCAGCAGTGTCCGCTTGGCGTGGGTGTTTGGTGCAGTCGCTGTTCTGGTGTTTGTGCTGGCGCTATGGAAACTTCGCCCGTTCTAGACGATGCTGCGCGCCAGGTGGCGAATCGTCGCCTGGCGATTCGCCTGGCGCTGGTGGCGGTGTTTTTTGCCGGCTTTGGTTTTGCGCTGGTGCCACTGTATGACGCATTCTGCCGCATGACCGGGCTGGATGGCAGGACCGGTGTCATGGCGGCTTCTGCCGTAGAGAACAGCCAGGTGGACTATTCGCGCTGGGTGACGGTGGAATTCCTGAGCCATGCCATGCCGGGCGTGGGACTGGAATTCGTTCCGGAGCAATTCAAGATGCGGGTTCACCCGGGTGCAGTCGCCCACATCAACTATGTGGCCAAGAACCCGACCGACCGCCGCTTCATCGGCCAGGCCGTGCCTAACGTGACACCAGGCATTGCAGCGAAGCACTTCAAGAAAATCGAGTGCTTCTGTTTTACGCAACAGACGTTCCAGCCTGGCGAGGTGCGGCAGATGCCGGTCACGTTCGTCGTCAGTCCGGAGTTGACGCAGGATTTGAGCACGGTAACGCTTTCTTACACCTTCTATGAAGCGGTGAAAGAGCGCAGCTAATGAGTGATTTGAAAACAAATAAAGAGGAGAGGGCAATCATGAATGCGACGCAGGGACATTATTTCGTACCAAGTGTCAGCCGGTATTCGACATTACTTTCGAGTGGCGTTTTTTTTCTGGCACTGGGATTCATTCTTCGACTCAACGGCACCCCGGCCGGCTTGTGGGGCATGCTGTTCGGCGCGGCCTTGATCCTGTATGTGACCGTAGGCTGGTTCGGCGAGGTGATTCGCGAAAGTGTGGGGGGGATCTACACCAAGTGGGAAGATCGCTCTTATCGGCTGGGCATGATCTGGTTCATCACGTCCGAGGTGGCTTTTTTTGCCTGCTTCTTCGGGGTGCTTTATTACCTTCGGCTGATTTCCGTTCCTGAACTGGCGGGTTTTGATCCTGCCTATACCCTGCACCCTGATTACACGAGTACATGGCCGACCAGCGGTCCGATGGGCGAGGTCTTTACGCCTATGGCCGCGTGGGGGATTCCGGCCATCAATACGCTGCTGCTGCTCACCTCGGGCGCGACGCTGACCTGGGCGCACTGGGCCCTGCTTAAAAACAACCGGACTCAACTCATTGCCGGGCTGGCACTGACCATTCTTCTGGGCGCCACTTTCATGGGGTTTCAGGTGTATGAATACATGCATGCCTATGCCGAACTGGGACTCACGCTAGGGGCGGGGGTGTATGGGGCCACTTTTTACATTCTCACCGGCTTTCACGGATTCCATGTCACCCTGGGTACGATCATGTTGATCGTCATACTGGGACGCTGCATGAAGGGGCATTTTGATTCGCACAACCACTTTGGATTCGAGGCTGTGGCCTGGTATTGGCACTTTGTGGACGTGGTGTGGTTGCTCTTGTTTGTGTTTGTCTATTGGCTCTGACCGTCAATGCGGGCCTTGGCCCGCATATCACAAACCCTTCTGCGGGATGATACCGAAGTAGAATCCCGCTAGAAGCATCAGAAACAATGCGATAGAAAGTGAAATGCGCACGGTTAGGGCGCGGACTGCGCGCGTGCTGTTGGCCTTGTCCTTGTCACGGTAAATGAATGTCAGTGCGCTGAACAGGCTGATGAGTATGAACGCGATCAGCGTAACGATAATGGCTTTAGCAAGCATAGTGATCTCCCAAAAAATAATTATGCGAGCTACCCTATGGCGATGCAAATTTTCTTTTATCGCTTCCAGCCCCGCTTGATTCCAGGCTTGGCTGTCCTTGCCATGCTTGCATTATTCATTCATCTTGGCTTGTGGCAGGATGGCAAGGCTGGGCAGGTTGAGGCGCAGCGGGCACTTTACAAAGCGCGCAGCGAGCACCCGCCAATCCAGATCGGGACGGACCGCGTTGTCCCGGAGACGCTTGTCTACGCCCAGGGCGCGGTACGTGGCGAGTATGAAGCGGAGAAGCAGTTTTATGTCGACAATCAGGTGGAAGGCGGGCGCCCGGGTGTGCATGTCATTACGCCGCTGAGAATCGACGGTGGAGACACCCGCATCCTGGTGAATCGAGGATGGTTGGCCTGGGAGGATCGTCGCGCTCCCCCACGTTTCAAGAGTCCGGATGGAACGGTGGAGCTGACGGGCATCATTGTGGCCCCGGGCAAGCAAAAATATTTGTTGATGCCTGAGCGCCAGGAGGCCTGGCCGGAGTTGTGGTCTTCCCTGGATATCGAACGCTATGCCAAGGCAACGGCTCACCCGGTTCAGCCGGTGATTCTGCAGCTAACATCGGCCGGGAGCGACGATGGATTGCTCCGAAACTGGCCGCAGCCTGAGGATAAGGTCTCGATGCATAAAGGGTATGCACTGCAATGGTTCGGCATGGCCATGGCTTTGGTGGGGTTTTATTTTGTAGCCAGTTTCAGGAAAATGAAACGCTAGCATGGGCGTGCAAGTGACGATTGCGGCGCAATGGCGTTAATCAAGTGAGCTCGGTGTCCCTGTTTTGGGCGTCTTCCTGGCGGGGATGGATGTGATCAAGCGATTTAAACTTCTGCTGTTTGTTGGTCTGCTGGTGTTGCCCACTGCGTTGGCATATATCAGCTACAGCCAGTTCAACTGGCGCCCCTCTGCCCATAAAAACTACGGTGAATTGCTGCCCGCGATGCCGCTGGCAAACACGACAGGCGTCTGGTCGGATGGCACGGTGGCGGGGTTCGAACTGACACGCGGCAAATGGGTGCTCACCTATGTCGGCCCCTCGAAGTGTGCGGAGGCGTGCCGTCAAAGCTTGTACTTCATGCGCCAGGCCCGTATTCTCCAGGACAGCGAACGGTATCGCATTGAACTGGTTTGGGTCGTCACGGATGCCGGAGAGGCCGAGCAATCAGCGCTGCAGGCCACCCCCGGACTAAGGGCATGGCGATCCGATACTCCCGCCTTGACGCGCCAATTCGTGACAGAAACCGCCAATGCGGGCCACATCTATTTTATCGACCCGCTAGGCAACCCGATCCTGCGTTTCCCGACACCGCCTGACGCCAAACGTATGGTGAAAGACATCAAACTGCTGCTAAAAGCTTCTCAGATCGGCTGACTATGACCCTCTACCGCAAACTGATTCTGGTTGCGTTGATTCTGACGTTCGCTGTCGTAAGCCTTGGCGCTTATGTACGTTTGTCTGACGCCGGCCTCGGCTGCCCCGATTGGCCGGGGTGTTATGGCAAATTGACGCCGCATCATGCGGCCGACGCCATCAATGCAGAATTCGCTCAAAGTCCGCACGGGCCGGTTTCACATGCCAAGGCATGGAAAGAGATGGTGCACCGTTATTTCGCTGGAGTGCTTGGACTGCTGGTGCTGGCGATCGCAGTGACGGCCTGGCAGAAGCGGCGCGAGACGAATGGCCCCCCGGGCTTGCCTGCCTTGCTGCTTGGCTTGATTGTGTTTCAGGCCTTGCTCGGAATGTGGACTGTCACGCAAATGCTCAAGCCGCTGGTTGTCACCGCGCATCTGCTCGGCGGAATGGCGACCCTGTCGTTGTTGTTATGGCTGTGGCTGCGTGAACGCGCCCAGACACGTCACGCGTATTTCGCGCGGGTCGATCATATGCGCGGGAGTGTGACTGTCGCCTTGATTTTGGTGGTCGTGCAAATCGTGCTGGGTGGATGGGTCAGTACCAACTATGCGGCGCTGGCCTGTACCGATTATCCCCTGTGCCAGGGCGTGTGGATGCCGCCCATGGACTTCGAGCACGGATTTACCTTGCACCGCGAACTTGGCGAAACCGCGGCCGGTGATCTGCTTCCGCTGACCGCGCTGACGGCGATCCATTGGGTGCACCGGGCCATGGCTTTGATCGTGACGCTCTATGTGGGCTGGCTGGCAATCCGCCTGCTGCGCACTCCGGGTTTTGCTTTTTTTGGCATGGCGGTCGGCGGCTTGCTGTCGCTTCAAGTTACGCTGGGCATCAGCAACGTGTTGTTCAGTCTGCCGCTGGCTATCGCCGTGGCGCACAATGCCGGGGCGGCGCTGTTGCTGGCCAGCGTGGTGTGGTTGAACTATCGGGTACACGGGGCATGAGCATGCCATCCTTGATGTTTCAAGGGATGGCTTGTCGCTGCCAGCAGTTTCTCGCGCTCTGCAAACTTCGGGTGGTCAGCCTGATTGTGTTTACCGCCGTGATTGGCATGTTTCTGGCGGTTCCGGGCTGGCCCGCGTGGAATGTGCTTTGGGCGGGGACATCGGGTATCGCGCTGGTGGCCGGCGCAGCGGCCGCGTTCAACTGTCTGGTCGAACAGAAAATAGATGCCGTGATGGCGCGCACGCGAGCCAGGCCCTTGCCACGCGGTGTGTTGAGCAACACGCAGACGCTGGTTTTTTCCGGGCTGGTCGGCGGGGCGGGTCTGTATCTGCTGTACGGGTTCGTCAATGCGCTCACCATGTGGCTCACGCTGGCGACCTTCGTCGGTTATGCCGTCATTTACACCGCTGTGCTGAAACCGGCCACGCCGCAGAATATCGTGATCGGCGGCGCGTCGGGTGCCATGCCGCCTGTTCTGGGTTGGGCCGCCGCCACAGGGGAGGTCCATCATGACGCCTTGTTGCTGTTCCTCATTATTTTTGCCTGGACCCCGCCGCATTTTTGGGCGCTGGCGCTGTATCGGCGGGATGAATACGCCCAAGCCGGGTTGCCCATGCTGCCCGTGACACATGGCGAAGCCTATACCCGTCTGCATGTGCTGCTTTACACATTATTGCTGTTTGCCGTGACCATGCTTCCGCTCGGCACCGGTATGGGCGGGTGGATTTACCTGATTGGTGCCGTATTGCTGGGCGGGCGTTTTATTCAGTACGGCTGGCGTTTGTATCGGGCGTACAGCGATGAACTGGCGAAGAAGACATTTCGCTTTTCCATCTGGTATCTAAGCCTGTTGTTTGCGGTGATGCTGGTCGACCACTATTTCCCCATACCCCTCTGATTCTTAAAGTGAATTGGAAGGGTTCTAACTAGATATTCAGACAAGATTGTTTTATATTGTGCCCTGTTCAAATCCGGGGCACAGGATGATCCTTTCTCGAACCAGTCAATATGCCGTTCAGGCGCTGATCTATATGGCAACCCAGCCGAGCGCCACGCCCGTGCTGAACAAGGATATCGCCGCCCAACTGGGGGTGCCGGCACCGTATCTCGCGAAGATCCTGCAGAGCCTTGCCAAAGGGAACCTGCTCTATTCCTTTCGTGGTCGCCTGGGGGGCTTCTGCCTGCGTGATGAGGGTGAAAAAATCACGCTGATGCAGATACTGCTGCTGACGGAGGGGCCTGCCTTTACTCAAAGCTGCTTGCTGGGCTTGAAGAAATGCAGTGATGAGACGGCCTGTCCGCTGCATTTTCGCTGGCTTCCGGTGAAAAAGAAAATCATGGAATTGCTGCAGGAGACCACCTTGGAAAAATTGGCCAAGGCGGTGGAAACCGGCAAGTACCGTTTGGCGGATGTGCCCGGGAAACTGTTCGAGCAAATCAAGCAATGAAAAAAACCATCGTCGCTTTCGTGTTGGCGCTTTGGGCCTTGACGGCATGCCAGCCTCCCCAACAGCCCCCGTCATTCCTGGCGACCGATATTACCGGGGCCGAATTTGGGCGGGATTTCAGGCTCACCGATCACAATGGGCAGGCGCGTTCACTTGCCGATTTCAGGGGGAAGGTCGTGGCCGTTTTCTTCGGCTACACGCATTGTCCTGACGTCTGCCCAACGACCCTCTCGGATTTTGCAATGGCGTTGCAGCAGTTGGGGCCGCTGGCTGAGCAGGTTCAGGTCATTTTCGTGACGGTGGATCCGCAGCGCGATACCCCGGATATGCTGAAGGTGTTTGTGCCTGCCTTCAATCCGAATTTCCTGGGGATGTACACCGATGAGGCTTCGCTCAAGCAATTGGCAAACGAATACAAAGTGGTCTATCAAAAGAACGCGTTAAACACAGAGGACGACTATCTGATTGACCATAGCGCGGGGACCTACATTTATGACAGAAATGGTCATTTAAGGCTCCTCATGCCCTATGGCAGCGGGCATGGTGCCATCGCGCAAGACTTGAAAGTGCTGCTGTCGTCACCCTGAGTCAGGGTTTTGGCTTGCTGTCCTGGGGATGGCTGCCATATAATTCCGAAGTTTTTTAATATAAGCATATGCTGTTTGATGCGCGGTAGTAGGCGCTATTTCGGGAACAACAGGAGCAGTCGATGGCGGTAACCACATATTCCGGTGCGGAGCAGTACAACTTTGATGTCGTCAAGAAATTTTCCGTCATGGCGCTCGTCTGGGCGGTGGTCGGAATGTTCGTCGGCGTGTATATCGCCTCCGAACTGGCTTGGCCCTTTCTGAACTTCGACAGTCCGTACTTCTCGTTCGGCCGATTCCGCCCGGTTCATACCAGTGCAGTGATCTTCGGCTTCGGCGGCTCGGCGCTGTTCGCTACTTCCTACTATGTCGTGCAGCGTACTTGCCAGACCCGCCTGATTTCCGATGGCATGGCCAGCTTCACCTTCTGGGGGTGGCAGACCATCATCGTGCTGGCGGCCATTTCCTACGTGATGGGGTATTCGCAGGGTCGCGAGTACGCCGAAATGGAGTGGCCGATCGACATCCTGATCGAAGTCGTGTGGGTGACTTACCTGATCCTGTTTGTCGGCACCATCATGCGCCGCAAGCAGCCGCACATCTATGTCGCCAACTGGTTCTACCTGTCCTTCATCCTGGCGACGGCACTGCTGCATACCTTCAACAACCTGTCCATGCCTGTCGACCTGTTCTCGATGAAGTCGTACAGCCTGTTTTCCGGGACCCAGGATGCGATGACGCAGTGGTGGTATGGCCACAATGCGGTCGGATTCTTCCTGACCGCAGCCTTCCTGGGCATGATGTACTACTTCGTGCCCAAACAGGCCGGCCGCCCGATCTACTCCTACCGCCTGTCCATTGTTCACTTCTGGGCGCTGAGCTTCATGTACATGTGGGTGGGGGCGCACCACCTGCACTGGACTGCGTTGCCTGACTGGACCTCGTCGCTGGCTGCTGCGTTCTCGATCCTGCTGCTGATGCCTTCGTGGGGCGGCATGATCAACGGCATCATGACCTTGTCGGGCGCCTGGGACAAAATGCGTACCGACCCGGTGATGCGCTTCATGATCGTGGCGCTGTCGTTCTACGGCATGTCGACCTTCGAAGGCCCGATGATGTCTCTGAAGGAAGTCAACGCCCTGTCGCACTACACCGACTGGACCGTGGGCCATGTGCACTCCGGTGCGCTGGGCTGGGTGGCGATGATCTCCTTCGGTTCGCTGTATCACATGATGCCCAAGCTGTGGGATACCAAGCTCTATAGCCGCAAGCTGATTGAATGGCATTTCTGGCTGGCCACCATCGGCATCGTGCTGTACATCGTCGCGATGTGGATTTCCGGGATCACCCAGGGGCTGATGTGGCGTGCATTCGACGAGTTCGGCAACCTGCAGTACTCGTTTGTCGAGTCCGTTGCCGCCATGATGCCCTTCTATGCGATGCGCGCCATTGGCGGCATGTTCTTCCTCACCGGCGCGGTGCTGATGGCGATCAACATGTTCATGACCATTCGCCAAGGCAAGCGTGAGAGCGCTGCGCTGGAAGCAAAACTGGCCGCCAAGATGGCCCATGCCTGATTCGGGAAAGACAAGACATGAATATCAATTTCAAACACGAATGGATTGAAACCAACATCGGCTTGATGGCCGTGTTGACCATGCTGGCGATCAGCGTCGGCGGCCTGGTGGAAATTGCGCCGCTGTTCTTCATCGACAAGACCATTGAAAAGGTCGAGGGCGTGCGTCCCTACACGCCGCTGGAGCAGCGTGGCCGCGACATTTACATCCGTGAAGGCTGTTACACCTGTCATTCGCAGATGATTCGCCCGTTCAGGGACGAGAAGCTGCGTTACGGCCATTATTCGCTGGCAGCGGAGTCGCAATACGACCATCCCTTCCAGTGGGGTTCCAAGCGCACCGGGCCCGATCTGGCTCGGGTGGGGGGCAAGTATTCCAACGAATGGCATGTGCAGCATATGGTGGCGCCGCGTTCGATGGTGCCGGAGTCGGTGATGCCGAACTATCCGTGGCTGCTGTCGACGCCGCTGGATATTTCGGATCTCAGCGGCCGCATGAAGGCGTTGCGCAAGGTGGGGGTGCCGTATTCGCTGACCCAGGCTGAATACGAAGCCAATGTGACCAAGTTCGGCGAGACCGTGGCCAAGCAGCTGCATATCCCGGATGCGCAGAAAAACCTGATTGAACAGGCCAACTTCGGCAACTTCGATGGTGACCGCTCCGGCATTTCCGAAATGGATGCGCTGGTAGCTTATCTCCAGGTTCTGGGCACCATGGTTGACTTCAGCAAGTACACCGACGACGCATTCGTCGATAACCGCTGATCGGGCCGGCCAGGGGATATAGATGGAATGGTTAATGTGGTTTTCCAAATTTGAAAACACGAAGCCTCTGGCCCTGATTATTTTTTTCGTCACCTTTATCGGCATCGTGATCTACGTCTACGGCAGCAAAAAACGGAGCCAGCGGCTTGAGTCGTATCGCGACATTCCGTTTCTGGATGACCAGCCAGGCGATCAAGAGGACACGAAGGACAAGCAATGAGCGAGCAAAAACTACAATCCCAAACCGTACAAACCACCGGTCACGCCTGGGATGGCGACCTGCAGGAATACAATAATCCGCTACCGGTGTGGTGGGTCTACACTTTCTACGCCACGGTGGTATTCGCCTTGGTGTACTGGACCATTTACCCCTCGTGGCCGTTTGGTAAAGGCTGGATCGGCGGCGTGTCCAACATCACCTACGTTAATAGCGAAGGTGAAACCAAGACGCATAGCTGGAATACCCGTGCCTTGCTGATGGAGGACATGAACAAGGCCACGGCTGCGCAGAAGCCGTATTTCGATAAGATTTCGGCCATGTCCTACGAGCAGATTGCCAAGGACCCGGAAATGAGCGGCTTCATCCTGTCTTCCGGGAAGGCGCTGTTTGCCGACAACTGTGCGCCTTGCCACCAGGCCGGTGGTCAGGGAAAAATTGGTTTCTTCCCCAACCTGACTGACGACGACTGGTTGTATGGTGGGTCATTCAATGCGATTCATGAAACGCTCATGAGCGGCCGCCGTGGATACATGCCGGCTTTCGAGGAAGTTCTCGACGGCGAGCAGGTCGATCAATTGGCAAACTACGTGGCCAGTCTGTCCGGCATGGAGCATGATGCAGGCAAGGCTGCCGCCGGCAACGTGCTGTTCCGGAGTGAGACGGCTGCCTGTTATTACTGCCATACCAGCGAGGCGACAGGCCGCAAGGACATGGGCGCGCCCAATCTGACCGACAATATCTGGCTGTGGGCCGATGTGCCGGCAGCCAGTTCGGGCGAGGGCAAGGTCGCGGCGATTCGCGGCATTATTGCCGGAGGCCTCAACAAGGGCGTGATGCCAGCCTGGTCCGGCCGTTTGTCGCCTGAACAAATCAAGGTTTTGACGGTCTACGTTCATGAACTCGGTGGCGGACAGTAAGGCCGCAGGGTAACGAACTGAGCGAAGCCCCCGTTATCGGGGGCTTTTGCTTCCCGCCATTTAATTTATAACCGGTTGCGCGATGCAAAAAGGCTTAGAAGACCAGCTTGGTCTTTACCAGAAACGCATTCCCATTTTCACCCGATCGGTGAAGGGGCGCTTTCGTCGTTTTAAAACTTCGGTGCTGGTGCTGGCCTATACCGTCTTTTTCTTGCTGCCATGGTTGCCGTGGTCGCGCCTGGATGCACCGTCCCAGGCTTTGCTGTTTGACCTGCCGGGTCGTCGATTTCTGATTTTCGGCCTGACGGTTTATCCCCAGGACGTTGTTTGGTTGGCGCTGTTGTTGTTTATCGCGGCCATTCTGCTGTTCTTCGTGACGGGGCTGGTCGGGCGCGCTTTCTGCGGATATTTCTGTTTCCAGACGCTTTGGACCGATTTTTATATCTGGCTTGAATACAAGATACAGGGTGAGCGACCCGCCCGCGTACGTCTCTACCGTCAGCCCTGGGATCGTGAAAAGATCATCAAGGTAGGAGGGACGCATGGCCTGTGGTTGCTGGCCTCGTTCTGGACGGGACTTACATTTGTCGCCTATTTCACCTATGCGCCGCGGTTGGTGGTGGATTTCTTCACGGGCCAGGCCGCCGCGGCCGCCTACATCACCACAGGCATTCTGACGCTTTCTACCTATTTGGCCGCGGGCTTGATGCGTGAGCAGATATGCACTTATGTCTGCCCCTATGGCCGTTTCCAGAGTGTGATGTATGAGCCCGAGACACTGGCCGTACATTACGACGCCAGGCGCGGCGAAGGGGTGCATGGGCGCGCTTCTGCGCGTGCCGGGCAGCGTACACTGACCGAGCGGCATGAGAAAGGGGTGGGAGACTGCGTGGATTGCGGGTTGTGTGTCCAGGTCTGTCCGGTCGGGATCGATATCCGTGAAGGCCTGCAATACAAATGTATTTCCTGTGGCTTGTGCATTGATGCCTGTAACACCATTATGGATTCGTTCGAGTTTCCCCGTGGCTTGATTCGCTACGACTCGGAGGAGAACCTTGCATCGGCAACGCCTGCCGCCCCCAAGGTTCAGTGGAAACGCCTGAAAACCATTGGCTACGGCGTTGCGCTCTTGTTGATGAGCGCCTACCTGGTTTACAGCGTGTCCACTCGTGGCAGCTTCGATCGTGCCGTCAACCAGATTCGGCAACCGCTTTATGTGGTGCTGTCCAATGGCGACATTCGCAATCGTTATCAGATTCGCGTTACCAATAAGTCAGCGCAAGATCAGGCCTATGCGTTCAGCGCACGGGGCATTCCGGAAGGAGCACTCGATCTGGGTAATTTCAGCCAAATCACCATCAAGCCAGGCCACAGCGGCCTGGTGCAGGCCAGCGTACGGCTGGCGCCCGACCTGGCAGCAAAAACGCGGCATTTCGAACTACTGATTACGCCTGTCGGGAAAGCTGCCGAAGCACGTTCTGAAACGGTCCGTTTCGATCATCCGGGGCAACGTCCATGAGTACGATGACTACCCTGTTCGGGGGCCTGGCTGCGGTGTTCGCGCTGTACGCCGTTGGGGGACTCATCCGCAACGTACCCCCCATGTTGCGGGCGGTGCTGGCGGGATTGATTCCGCTGCTGGGCTATTTTGTTTTCATTGTCGGACGTTGGCCCGGGCTGGATGTGGTGGCCATGCACATCTCGGTTTTTCTTGCGGCAGGCCTGGTCTTGTTTGCGGTGAGCCAGTTCCGCCGGCGCAGTGCCGGCCACATGCACTGGGTGCCCAAGCTGTTGGTGGCCTTCTTTATCGGTCTCGTTGTCGTCAACGGCAGCTTGTTGTATATCGCGACCAAGGGATTGCCCGAGCCGATTGGGCGCTGGTGGCTGGGAAGCGAGGGCGGCGCGGTTTACAGCGGCTTTTCCGGGGTGGTGGAGCATGGACAAAACGCCGCCAAGGCCATCTCATCCGAACTCAGCGAAGCACATCGTGAATCGCGACTGGGCTGGCAGGTCGAGATCAGTGGATTCGACACCGGAAAACTGGAACAGATCGTCGAAATTCGTGTTCGGGACCGTACGGGATTGCCCGTCAATCGTGTGGAGGCGAAATTGTTGTTGCAGCGCCCAGGTGCGGCAGCGTCGGTGGCCGCGCAGCCCCTGATCCCGCTTGCAGCGGGAGTGTATGGCGGCACCCTGAATTTGCCTGCCGCGGGGCGGTGGCTGATCAAAGTGCAACTCCTTCAGGAAGGGGTGATTCACTATCAAAGTACGCAGGAGTTGTTTGTGCCATGAGCGGCATCATGGGATTCCTGTTCCTGTTGTCGGGTGTTTTTGTGCTGCTGATTATCATCGGCGTGTTCTGGTCCATCAAAAGTGGGCAGTTCGACGATCTGGAAGGCCCGGCCGAGCGCATCCTGATGGATGACGACGATCCGCTTTTGCCCTCGCATCGCTTGAGAGACAAGGGCGAATCAACTAAAATTGATTAACTTAATCGGAGTTTATGCAATGAAACAGCTTCTGACATTTCAGGGTTTCCCCATGGTGGTGGTGGTCGGCATGATCGTCTGGTCCTGGATCAGCGTTCTTTCGGTTCTGATTGCTTCATTCTTCTGAGCATTGATCGATCGCCCATGAAAAAGCCCCGCAGAGCGGGGCTTTTTCATGGGCGTCATACATTCATGCAGGAATCACGGCACGCATCTTTTGCAGCGCGCGCGCCTCGATCTGGCGGATTCGCTCTGCCGAGACGCCGTATTCTGCAGCCAACTCGTGCAGCGTGGCGACTTCGCCTTCGGTCAGCCAGCGTGCCTTGATGATGTGGCGGCTACGCTCGTCCAGGTTTTCCAGTGCGGCGACAAGGCCGGTGTGACGCAGGCGTTCGGTTTGCTCGCGCTCAAGCAGTTGTGCCGGATTCTCGTCCGGGCTCGCCAGATAGGTCAGCGGGCTGTAGCTTTCCTCACCGTCATCCATAGTTGGGTCGATGGAGACATCGTGACCCGACAGGCGGGTTTCCATCTCCAGTACATCCTTGCGGCTGACATTGAGTTCGCGCGCCATGGCATCCGCTTCACTGATCGACAGGGCATTCAGCGACTGCTTGAGGCTGCGCAGGTTGAAGAACAGCTTGCGCTGCGCCTTGGTCGTGGCGACCTTGACCAGGCGCCAGTTTTTCAGCACATATTCATGGATTTCAGCGCGAATCCAGTGCAGGGCGAACGACACCAGGCGGACGCCGCGCTCAGGGTCAAAGCGTTTGACCGCCTTCATGAGGCCGACATTGCCTTCCTGAATGAGATCGGCCTGAGGCAGGCCGTAGCCTACATAATGGCGAGCAACGCTGACCACCACACGCAGATGCGACAAAACCAGCTGACGTGCCGCCTCGACGTCCTGTTTGTCGTGCCATTCATGGGCCAACCGCTGCTCCTCTTCCAGACTGAGCATAGGGTAGCGGTTAACGGTCTGAATGTAGCTTTCCAGACTGTAAGCTGCGGGAACGGGTAAAGATAACGATTGAGTCATATGTATAAATACCCCCTTCAATGACTTAGTTTAGCACTCTGCAGGATAGAGTGCCAAAACCTCCGGGGGTTCCCCCGAAGGATTCAATGGGCTGTTTCGACCTGATGTAAAGCGCGGGTCACCGTGAGCCACGCCCCAAACCAGCCAGAAATCGTGGTCAGAACAAGCACGGTGGCGATCTCAAGGGGGGAGGGAGGGATCAACTGGAACGAAGAGCCATACAAATCGGCAAGGTGAGATACCGGCTGACGCAAGATGGTGCCCGCGATAGCCAGCACCCCAATGGCAGCCAGCCCCCCCAGCAAACCCTGTAGTGCGCCCAGGTAAAGAAAGGGGCGGCGGATGTGTCGGTCGGTGGCGCCGATCAGGCGGCTGACGAGAATTTCATCGCGACGGGCCAGCACTTGAGCACGGATGGCGTTACCGGAAATGGCGATCAGCGCGATCGCGAAGAGTCCGGCCAGCAACCAGACGCTGGCACGTCCAATAGACAGGCCTGCCTGCAGGCGCTCTGCCCAGAGGCTGTCGAGATGGGTTTCAGCCACCCCGGGCAGTTTGGCCAAATCATGTGCCACGCGAGCCAGTTCCTCGCGTGACGATAGTTGCGGACGTACGACCCAGGCATCAGGCAGGGGGTTTTGTGTGAGTCCGGCAGCGATGTCGGTCAGGCCCTGCGATGAAATGAGCGCGGCCAGTGCCTGGTCTTTGGGTACGAAGTAAGCTTCGGCGATATCCGGCTGTTTAAGGCGTGTGGCGACGGCCTGCCTGTGTGTGTCTGATGCAAGCGTATCGAGAAAAAGGCTGATTTCCGGTTGCGCCGGCAGTTTGCCCGCAACCTGTCCGAGGTTGGCGAGACTCAGATACAGCCCGCCCGGCAGGCTGATGGCGACCCCCATCGCCAGCGCGGTCAGCAAGCTGCTGACCGGTTGCATGCGCAGGCGATACAACGCAGCAGTAAGTGCGTACTTCTGATGACGCAGCCAGCTGATCACGTTGTTGCCTCCGCAATTCGGCCATGGTCCAGATGCAGGGTGCGCCCTCCCAGAGCGGTAATGGCACGTTCGTCATGGGTGGCGATCACCAGCGTGGTGCCAACTTGATGAAAGTCACGGAACATGGACATGATATCGGCCGCATAGCCAGGGTCGAGGTTGCCCGTGGGCTCATCAGCAAGCAATAAGGCGGGCCGGCTGACCAGCGCGCGTGCAATGCACAGGCGTTGCTGTTCGCCACCTGACAGGCTGATGGGATTGGCTTTTTCGCGATTCAAAAGTCCGACCTTGTCGATGACTGCGCGCGCGCGTTTCAGCGACTCGCGGCGATCGAATCCTGCAATGTCCAGCGGCAGTACCACGTTCTCCATGACGTTCCGGTCGAATAGCAGTTTGTGATCCTGGAATACCAGACCGATGTTTCGGCGCAGATAGGGAATGGCGCGTTGGGGCAGGCGGCCGACATTCTGTCCGTTGACCGATACGACGCCGCTGGTAGGCCGCTCGATGGCTGCAATGAGTTTCAGCAGGGTACTCTTGCCTGCACCGGAATGCCCTGTCAGGAAAACCAGTTCGCCCTGCTCAATGGAAAACGTGGCACTGGACAGGGCCTCATGGCCACCGGGGTAGCGCTTGGTGACCTCGCTGAACTGGATCATGTGGTAAACACCGCCTCGACAAATTCGCCTGCTTCGAATGGCCGCAGATCGTCGACGCTCTCGCCGACGCCGATATAGCGTACAGGAATCGGGCGTGCCTTTGCGATGGCCGCGATGGCGCCACCCTTGGCTGTGCCGTCGAGCTTGGTCAACACCAGCCCGGTCACTCCGAGGGCATCGTCGAAAGCCTTGACCTGAGTGACGGCGTTCTGTCCGGTATTGGCGTCGAGTACCAACAACACCTCATGGGGCGCGCCGGGGGCAGCTTTCTCGATCACGCGTTTGACCTTCTTGATTTCTTCCATCAGGTGCAACTGGGTGGGAAGGCGACCGGCGGTGTCGGCCAGCACCACATCGATGCCGCGTGCCTGGGCGGCCTGGATGGCATCGTAAATGACTGCGGCGGAATCGCCCTTTTCCTGGCTGATCACGGTTACGTTATTGCGTTCGCCCCAGACCTGAAGCTGCTCGCGAGCGGCAGCCCGAAAGGTGTCGCCCGCCGCCAGCAGTACAGACAGCCCCTGCGACTGGTACAGCTTGGCGAGTTTGCCGATAGTGGTGGTTTTACCGGCGCCATTGACGCCAGCAAGCATCAGAATGAAGGGCTTGTGCGCGGTGACAACGAGCGGCGCCTGTAGGGGAGCCAGCAGGTCGACCAGTGCCTGCTTCAGCGCGACGTGCAACTCGGACGCTTCGGTCAGTCCCTCGCGCCGCACCTTTTTTTGCAAGGTGTCGAGCAGCGTCTGAGTCGCATCCACGCCGACATCGGCCGTGATGAGGATGGTTTCGAGCTCTTCGAATAACTCGGCATCGATTTTGCGGCCGACGCCGAACAAGCCCGACAACTGGCCACCGAGGCGGTCACGGGTTTTTGCGAGCCCATGCTTCAGTCGCTGCGCCCAGCTTGGCCGCGATTCGGGGGGCTGCGTGGCGAATCCGTTTTGCGTATCGGGGCTGGCCGGTTCGGCGGCGGGCGATTTGGGTTTGAGGAAACTAAACACGGATCAAGGCAGTCTGCAGAGCAGTTTGACGGACGCTTAATCTTATCATTCGGATGCGGCTTATCATTCGGGATCAACCAATCAGAGGTGAAAACATGCGCAGCCTATGGGCAATCGGTTTGATGCTGCTGGCGGGCAGTGCACAGGCAACGTTGACGGATGTCATGCTGGACAACGGCATGCGGGTAATCGTGAAGGTAGACCGGCGCGCGCCGGTGATGGTTTCACAGGTATGGTATCGCGCCGGTGCGATGGACGAATTCAACGGCACCACCGGGGTCGCCCACGTTCTCGAGCACATGATGTTCAAAGGTACGCAGAATGTTCCGCCGGGTGAATTCTCCAAGCGCATCGCCGCCGCTGGCGGACGCGAAAATGCGTTTACCAGCCGCGACCATACGGCGTATTTCCAGCAGATGCAGAAAGACCGGCTGGAATTGTCCATGGAACTGGAGGCTGATCGCATGACCCATCTCGTTATCAGCGACGAGCTATTTGCCAGGGAAATCCAGGTGGTGATGGAAGAACGTCGCTTGCGCACCGACGACCAGCCGCAGTCGGTGGTGTACGAACGCCTGATGGCTACGGCCTACCAGGTGCACCCTTATCGCCGCCCCATCATCGGCTGGATGGACGATCTGAAAAGCATGACTGCGCAGGATGCACGTGACTGGTATGCGCGCTGGTACGCGCCCAACAATGCCACCCTCGTCGTGGCTGGCGATGTTGTGGCGGATGAGGTGATCGCCTTGGCCAAACGGCATTTCGGCGCATTGCCCGCGCGCGCCCTGCCTGAACGCAAGCCGCAGGCCGAGCCCATGCAGGTCGGTGGCAAACGCATCGTGGTGAAGGCCCCCGCGCAGCTGCCCTATTTGCTGATGGCCTGGCACGCCCCTACGCTGAAGGACTGGGCGCGGGACACTGAACCGTATGCGCTGCAGATCCTGGCGGGTGTGTTGTCCGGCAACGACTCGGCGCGACTGCAGAAATCGCTGGTCAAGACCCGGCAGATCGCCGTGAACGCAAGCGCGGGCTATGATCCCGTCGCGCGTGGGCCCGGCATGTTCATGATCGATGCGACACCGGCGGCGGGCAAATCGGCGGTTGCGCTGGAAAAGGCGATTCGTGCGGAAATCTCGCGCATCCAGCGTGACGGTATCAGCGAAGCGGAACTCGCACGAGTCAAGGCTCAAGTGATCGCGGGTGACATCTACCAGCGCGATTCGCTGTTTTATCAGGCCATGCAGTTGGGTGATTACGTGACTGCCGGACTGCCCCCCGAGGCCCTGGCGCGCCGGGTCGACAAGCTGCGTGCGGTCACCGCAAAAGAGGTGCAGGCTGCCGCGCGGCAATGGCTGCAGGACGATCGGCTGAGCGTGGCCGAACTGGATCCGCAACCGCTGAACGTGCAGCCTCGCCGTGCCAACGAGTCCGGAGTGCGTCATGCCCATTAAGTCCTTGTTTGTTGCGCTGTTGATGAGCCTGCCGTTGTCGGCGCAGGCCACGCTGGTCATTCAGCATTGGCAGACGCCGCAGGGCGCGCGCGTGCTTTTTGTCGAAAGCCGCGAGCTGCCAATGCTGGATATCGCAGTCGACTTTCCCGCCGGCAGCGCCCGCGATCCTGCCGGCAAGCCCGGCCTTGCCCAGTTGACCCACGGGCTGCTCGACCAGGGGGCGGGCGGCCTTACCGATACCGCTATTGCCCATCGCCTGGCCGATGTGGGCGCAGTGTTGTCGGGCAGCTTCGATCGAGACCGCGCCGGTGTGCGGTTGCGCACCCTGTCGTCTGCCGCCGAAAAGGACAAGGCGCTGGACACCCTCGCGCGCGTGTTGCAACGCCCGGATTTTCCGCAGGCGGTGATCAGGCGCGAAAAGCAGCGGCTGATTTCATCGATCCGGGAAGACGAGGCGGATCCCGGTACGGTTGCCGAGAAGGCGTTTTATCGCGCGCTCTATGGCACGCACCCTTATGCGCATGATGAGGCCGGCGAGCCCGCCGTGATTGAAAAGCTCACGCGCGACGATCTGCTGGCGTTTTATCGCACGCACTACAGCGCGCCCAATGCCGTGATTTCCCTGATGGGCGATCTCTCCCGCGCCGAGGCCGAAGCGATCGCGATTCGCCTGGCTGCCGGATTGTCCCCGGCGGCGATTTTGCCAGCACTGCCGAAACCCGCAGCGGGAAACGCTTTTGATCGACACATCGTTCATCCCTCCACGCAGAGCCATGTGCTGCTGGGGGCAGTCGGCATGGCGCGCAACGACCCTGATTTCTTTCCGCTGTTCGTCGGCAACTATGTGCTGGGCGGGGGCGGCTTCGATTCAAGGCTGATGCGCGAGGTGCGTGACAAGCGCGGCTACGCCTACAGCGCCTACAGCTATTTCATGCCGATGCTGGAGGCCGGGCCGTTCCAGCTGGGCCTGCAGACCAAGCTGGAGCAGACCGACGATGCGCTCAAAGTGGCCCAGGCGACCGTGCGGCAGTTCGTTGCCGACGGCCCCACCGAAGCCGAACTCACCCAGGCCAAGTCCAATCTCACCGGCGGCTTCCCGTTGCGTATCGACAGCAATAAGAAAATCCTCGACTACCTGGCGGTGATCGGCTTCTACAGGCTGCCGCTGGATTACCTGGATACCTGGGTCGACAAGGTCAATGCGGTCGACGTGGTGGCGGTGAAGCAGGCATTTGCCCGCCGCATCGACCCTGACAAGCTGGTGACCGTGGTGGTGGGAGCGGGTAGTGCCCGCTAAGCGCGCCGCGCCGCAGCGGGCGCACGGTGCGGCCAACCGCGTACGCATCATCGGCGGAAAGTTCCGCCGTCGCTTGCTGGAGTTTCCCGACAGCGCCGGATTGCGCCCCACCCCCGATCGTGTGCGCGAGACGCTGTTCAACTGGCTCGGTCAGGATCTGCCGGGCTGGCGCTGTCTCGACCTGTTTGCGGGGAGTGGCGCACTCGGTTTCGAGGCCGCCTCGCGTGGAGCGGGGAGTGTCGTCATGATTGAGCGCGATGGCACCGCCCTTGAGGCGCTGAAAAAAAACCGTGCGGTGTTGGGCACATCGCTGGTTGAGATACTGCGCACCGATGCGTTGGCCTGGCTGGCAAACAACCATGAGACTTTCGATCTGATTTTCGTCGATCCGCCGTTCGACAGCGGTTTGGCCGCAACCGTGCTCGCGGATCTGGCAGGCCATCTCAAATCGGGTGGGCATGCGTACATTGAGCAGGCTACACCGGTGGTCGCGCCGGCGGGGCTTATCATTCACCGCAGCGGGCGCGCAGGGCGCTCGCATTTCGCGCTATTGATCAAGGAATAACGGATGCTTACTGCAGTCTATCCCGGTACTTTCGATCCCGTTACCCGCGGCCACGAGGATCTTGTGCGGCGTGCGGTTCGGCTGTTCGATCATGTTGTGGTTGCGGTCGCCGAGTCGCGCAACAAAAAGCCCTTTTTCAGCATGGAAGAGCGCGTGGAAATGACGCGTGAAGTGCTGGCCGACGTGCCGCAGGTCCGTGTGGAGGGGTTTTCTGGTTTGTTGATCGATTTTGTCGCAGAACAGGGGGCGATCGCCGTACTGCGTGGGCTGCGGGCGGCCTCCGATTTCGAGTACGAGTTTCAGTTGGCGGGAATGAATCGCAACCTCAGGCCCGATATCGAAACCATTTTCCTGACACCGTCGGATCAGTACATGTTCATTTCCGCCAGCATGATTCGCGAGATCGCACAGTTGGGCGGTGATGTGACACCTTTCGTCCACCCATTGGTAGCCAGACGATTAAATGAGAAAATAAGCAAAAGCTGATATAACCCGGAGAACGACATGGCTATGTTGATCACGGACGAATGCATCAATTGCGACGTCTGCCTGCCTGAATGCCCGAATGATGCCATATCCCAAGGCGACGAGATTTACATCATCGACCCCAACAAATGTACCGAGTGTGTCGGGCATTTCGACACGCCGCAGTGCGTGGAGGTGTGTCCAGTCGACTGTATTCCGCTGAACCCGGACTATCCGGAAACCCGCGAGCAGTTGCAGGAAAAATTCCTGCGACTGACGGCGGGCAAGTAAGACCGGCGGGAGGCCCGGACTCAGGCGATTTTCGCCATCCTTGCCGTGGCGGCTTCGTCGGATAGGGCGTCGCCGATCTGCATGTTGATGAGCGCCAGATTGTCCATCTGGCCGCCGACCATTTCGGTTTCAGCCTCAAGTTCGGCAATCCGCTCATCCAGTGTTTCGGTTGCGGAGTGAATGCGCCTGACGTTTTCGAGGCGACGCTTGAGCTGGGTTTTGTGTTCGCGGATCTGGGTTTCCATCGGCGTGATCAGCGCCTTGAGCCAGGCTTCGGTTTCACTGTTGGCCAGATCGAATACCCGCACGGCCTCGCTCGCCAGCGTTTCGAAGAAACGTGCGGTCAATTGATGCTGGTTCAGTGTGACCATCTTGAATACCGTGTTGAAACGTTCTTCAAAATTGCGCTCCAGGCGTGCGATTTCCTTGCGATATTTTTTCAGGCTGTAATCCGGGGGATTGACCGCAGCCAGGCCATGTTCGTCGCTGAATTTCTGGTACATCGCCGTCATCATGCTGCGGATTTCACGGATGATCACCGTCGACTCGTCGAGGTTGTTGCTGATTTGCTGGAAAAAGTGCCCCATCGCTTCGCGCAGGCCGATGCTGAAATGACTTCCTTCCATTGCCTTCCGGGTATGCCGCACCTCTTTTCGCAGGGCCCCCATGCCGAGCTTCTGGCGCAAGGTTTCGACCTGGGTTGCAAACACGCTGCGCAGTGCGTTGAAGTGTTGCAGGGCGAGGTCAAACTGCTGTTTGTCCGCGTTGGTCTTGATCATCATGTTCTGGATGACGTCACGGTTTTTGCCGCGTAGTGCCTGCAATTCATCAACCTGATCCTGCAGGGTCGCCAGCCGGGTTTCCAGCAGTTCGGTGGTTCTGACCATGACGTTTTCCACCACGGTCTGGGTGGATTCGCTTACCAGCGCCTGCTTGCAGGGAATCAGTTCCTGCGTCAGTGCCGTTTCCAGCTCGGGCAGGCGGCTTCTGGCCAGCAGGGCGGGGTCATTGCGAACCTTGGCGACCAATGCTTTTTGTGCCGATACCGGATAGACCTGGCCAGGGGGCAAGTCCAGCAGCGCTGCGCTTGTAGCCGCCTGTTTGGCTATTTCCGCGTCAATTTCCGCCTGTGATTTGAGGTCGTCCCACAAACCGTCGATCTTGTTTAAAACCACCAGCCGGGCGCGACTGGACCCTTGTACCGGTGCGATGTACTGACGCCAGATTTCGATATCGGACTTGGTTACACCCGTGTCGGCCGACAGCAGGAACAGGACCGCATGCGCGTTGGGCAGCATGCTGATCGTCAGTTCAGGCTCGGTACCGATGGCGTTCAGACCCGGTGTGTCGAGGATGACCAGCCCCTGCTTCAGCAGGGGGTGCGGAAAATTGATCAGCGCATGGCGCCAGCGTGGAATCGAAACACTGCCGTTACGCGCCAGGTTGCGTGCGGTTTCCTCATCTTCGCGGTTGATCAGGCCGTAGGCTTCGGCGGTGGCGACATCGACATCAAGCGTGTCGGCCAGACGCATCAGTGTCGCGCTCATTTCCTCGGCTGAGTCGATATTGAGCGGGAATTCCTTCCAAGCGTCGGGGTCGCGTTTGAAATCGGCAATACTGCCGTCACGGATCTTGGTATCGATGGGTAACAGACGTAGTGAAGGGCGCAGGGACGGGGTGAAATACAGCTCGGTGGGGCACATGGTGGTGCGCCCGGCGGACGACGGCAGTACACGCTGACGGTAATCCGAAAAGAAAATCGCGTTGATGAGTTCGGATTTTCCGCGCGAAAATTCGGCAACAAAGGCCACGTTCAGGGTGTCTTCACGCAGACGGGCGAGCAACTGGTTGAGCCGAAGCTCGGATTCGGCATCACTCAGTTCCTGCATGTTGAGCCAGTCGCGTAATGCTTCGACACGCGCATACACGGTATCGCGCCAAGTGCTGTAGTGTTCGAACTCGTCAGCCAGGGTGGTGGGTTTCATCGGGTCGGCAGGCAGTTAAATCTCAATTCAATAGCGACATATTAACCATAAACTTGATGCGGTGAAGGTCTGCTTCAACGCTGGCAGACCGGACAGTAGAAACTTGAGCGATGCCCCTGGGTGATGCGGCGGATCGGCGTGTTGCAGACCTTGCATGGCTGGCCCTCGCGATCATAGACCCGCGTTTGCAGCTGGAAATAGCCGAGCTCGCCGTCGCTCGCGACATAATCGCGCAGTGAACTGCCGCCTGCGGCGATCGCTACGCCTAACACCTGCCTGATGGCCGTGACCAGTCGGGTACACGCCGGCCGGCTCAGGCGGCGCGCGGCCGTGGCAGGACGAATGCCGGCATGGAACAGTGATTCTGATGCGTAGATATTGCCAACGCCAACCACAACCTGCGCATCCATGATGACCTGCTTGATCGCCACGCTGCGACGCTGGCATTGGGCATGAAGGTAGGCTGCGTCGAAAGCCGGGGTGAGCGGCTCCGGGCCCAGATGCGCCAGCAGGGGATGATTTGCCGCGTCGTCGGTCAACAGCACTGCGCCGAAACGGCGCGGATCGCGCAGCCGCAACGTGGTGCCGTCGTCGAACAGCCAGTCGACATGATCATGCAGCGCGGCGGGTTCGTCGGAGGCGGCAAAGCGCAGGCTGCCTGACATGCCCAGGTGCACGATTTGCGTCACGCTGCCGAAGTCGAACAGCAAATATTTGCCGCGTCGGGCGAGCGAGCCCAGTTTCAGCCCCGCCAGTCGGGCCTCCAGCTCGTCCGGAACAGGCCAGCGCAAGTGTGGGTTGCGTACCACGACATGTTTCAGCGTGCGCCCCTGCAGACGCGGCAGCAAACCCTGGCGGGTGGTTTCGACTTCAGGCAATTCGGGCATGGGGCGGGAGGCTGCGTTGCGAAGGTGGGCGTCGATGGTTTGGCGACGCTCTACAATGTTTTGTTCCTGCTGGCGGGAACTGAACCAATACACTGCAATTCTATATAACGCACGGCCACTCTTGAAACCTTCCTGATTTTGAACATGCGACTTACCTTGCTGCTGATGCTGGCCAGCCAGGCGGCTTGGGCCGTCGATCCTTTTATGGTGCTGGAGCGCACGGCGCCGTCGCCAGCGGCGGCGTTGCGTCCCGCAACGGCTTGTGCCCCGGCAGCGGTGGGTGACGTGCTGACGCTGGCGGGCGCGGTCGAGCGTGCGCTGTGCGCCAACCCGGCCACCCGCAGTGCATGGCTTACGGCGAGGGTGCGCGCTGCCGAACTGGGGCAGGCGCAAAGCGCTTATCTCCCGGATGTTTCGCTCGACGGGCGATTGGCGCTCATCGGCAACGACCTGTGGCCGAATGACCGCACGGCCTGGCAAGTCGGAATGGATGCGCAATATCTGCTGTACGACTTTGGTGGTCGATCGGCTCGCCGCGAGGCCGCTGAGGCCTTGCTGGCTGCCGCGCGTGCCAGCCACGACGTCAATGTGCACGTGTTGTATCTGCAAACGGTCACTTTTTACTTTAGCCTGGCTACGGCCCAGGGTGCAGTGATGGCGGCGCGCGAGGCGGAAGCAGCGGCGTTCGAGACATTAACAGCCGCCACGGCACGGGTGGCGGCCGGAACGGGGATTCCGTTCGACCGCTTGCAGGCGAAAACGGCCCATGCCCAGCGCCAGATCGAGCGTATACGCGCCGAAGGAGAGGCGGCTCGCTTGCGTGGCGAGTTGGCGGCGCTGATGGGAGATGTCGGACAAACGGCATGGTCGCTGGCTGAAGATGAGGAGGCGTTCAGCCAGACATTCGAGCCCGGTCGAGCGGTGGATGCCCTGATCGAGGCCGCGCGCAATCGACGGCCGGAATTTCACGCCGCCGAAGCCGCGGTGCTGGCGCGTGAGGCTGGGGTGCGCGGCGCCATGGCGGCAGGTAAACCGCGTTTGTCTTCGTTCTTTTCTATTGCGCGCCAGGACAGTGGGATTCAGGTTGCCAACAGTTCCAGCCTGGGTGTGAGTCTGACGATCCCGCTGTTCACGGGCTATCGAAATACCTACGAAATTGCCGCTGCGCAAAATCAGGCCGACTTGGCCCGTGTGGAGCGCGATCGCGTGGTCAATCAGGTAGCGCTTGAGGTATGGCGTGCGTATTACCGCTTGCAGAGCGAGACCGAAGTGGATCGACGCAGCGCTGATCTGGTGGAGAGCGCAGTGGCAGCCGAAAAGCTGGCGCTCGGACGTTATCGCGCCGGCATGGGTATCCTGCTTGATGTGCTGATTGCGCAGACGGGGCTGACGCAAGCACGCCAGTCCCAGTTGCAGGCACGTCTGGGGTTGAGGGTGGCGCGGGCCGAACTGGCACAGGCGATGGGGGAATTGAGCTGGGACTGGATCGAACCGGCCCGGCAGGAAGGTATGCAATGAAGAAAGCAGGAATGGTGGCCGTGCTGGCCGCTGCGGTGGCGGCAGGCGGCTGGTGGTGGATCACGCGCGACAGGACGGCCGAGCCGCAATACCGCACCGAGATCGTGGACCGCGGCGACATCCGCGCCGAGGTGTCGGCCAACGGCACGCTCAACCCGGTGACGCTGGTCAATGTCGGTACCCAGGTGTCGGGCACGGTGCGGCGCATCGAAGCGGATTTCAATCAGCAGGTGAAGGCCGGGCAGATTCTCGCCGAGCTCGACGCGGCGCTGTTCCAGGCGGCGCTGGCGCAAAGCAGCGCCAATCTGGCCAACGCGCAGGCGCAGCTCGCGCTGGCCGAGGCCAACGCCACGCGCATGCAGACGCTGTTCGAGCAGGAATACGTATCGCGGCAGGAGCTCGACCAGACACGGGCGGCACGCGAGCAGGCGATGGCGCAGGTGCGGGTGGCGCGCGCGCAGGTGACGCGCGACCAGACCAACCTGGGCTTCACGGTGATCCGTTCGCCGGTCGACGGCACTGTGATCAACCGCCAGGTCGACGTCGGCCAGACCGTGGCGGCGAGCTTCCAGACGCCGACGCTGTTCCAGATCGGCAAGGACCTGACGCAGATGCAGATCGATTCCACCGTGTCGGAGGCCGACATCGGCCAGATCAGAGTGGGGCAGCCGGTGAAGTTCCGCGTCGATGCGTTTCCCGATGCCGAATACAGCGGTGCGGTGCGGCAGGTGCGGCTGAACGCCACGACCGAGCAGAATGTCGTCACCTACAACGTGGTGGTCAATGTCGCCAATCCGGACCTCGCCCTGATGCCGGGAATGACCGCCAATCTGCGGGTTGAGGTCGAAACCCGTCTTAACGTGCTGCGGGTGCCGACCGCGGCGCTGCGCTTCCGCCCACAGACGGACAACGGCACCGGCGGCAGCAAGCCGCGCGGCGCGGCGGTGCATGTTCTGGTCGACGGCAAACCGGTGCGGGTGGCCGTCAAGACCGGCATCAGCGACAAGGCGTACACCGAAATCATCTCGGGTGAGCTGAAACCGGGCGACCCGGTGATTCTGGCCGATCTGGCAGCGAAGGCGGGCGCGGGTGGCCTGCCGCGCGGGCGCCTGTTCTGATGGCCCAGCCGGGCAAGCCGCTGATCGAGGTGGTGAATCTCGAGAAGGATTATCCGACCGG
>DILD01000037.1 GCA_002424845.1 Thiobacillus denitrificans
AGGCTGCCGTCGAGAAACAGCGGATGGCGATTGATCGCCGGGTGGTCCTTGAAGCGGATGCCCCAGGGCGAGTACGGCGTCGCCTCGACCGCCAGCCCTTCCACCTGCAGCTGCGCCAGCACCGCGTCGCGGCCGGCCTTATGCGCGTTCACCCGCACGTCGAGCGGCGCCGGCTGCTGCAGCGCGCGGCCGAGCGCGAGGATGTCGGCGTCGCCCATCGACGCCTGCAGTTTTTCGACCACCCATTCGGGCAGTTCGGCCGCCACGGCCAGCGGCAGGTCGTCGGTCTTGGCGTTGCGGATGTGGTCGATGAGTTCGGGCTTGGCGAATTTTTCCAGCGTCGCGCCGCTCATGCCGCGCGACTTGATCAGCCAGGCAATGATGAGCGTGCGCGGGTTGGCCGCCGGCACCACCACCGACAGATAGCGGTAGCGCCGCAGCACGCCGAACACGGCTTCCGCCACGAACGCGCGGTCATGCGAGCCGAGCTTTTTATGTTCGCGGAAAAATGCCGACAGCACGGCGTCGGCCGGGCGTTTGAAGTCCAGCACCAGATCGAGCGCCTGGGTGGCGAGTTGTAACAGCGGGGGGGAAAGTTCCATCAGCGGGGTGCAGGCAAGATTGGTAAACAGCAGGGGCAACCCTGCCAAGGGGGATTACTCGTCGTCGCCGAGTTCGGGATCCCAGCCTTTTTCGCGCGCACGCTCCGTCGCCATCTTGTACAGCGCTTCATGACGTTCACGCAATTCGGGCGGCAAGCGGCTGGGCAGATTGCCGTATTTGTCCCATGCGGCCTCGATTTTCTCGGTCAACGCCTGCATTTGCCCCAACTGCCAGCCGGCACAATCCTCGGTTTCCGGAATGAAGCCAAACAGCCAGCCATCCAGCACGACGCGCGCCAGCATGGTGACGCCGTGCTTGTCGTTGTAAAACCCGGCATAAGTCATTTTGTTGTTCATGGCTGCGGGTCTCTGTCTTTCAGGTTTTCGTCATAAGGGTAGCGCGTGTGGCCATATCGAATGACCAGCACCGCGAAAGCCAGCAACAACATCGAAGCGGTCACGCCCAGCATGCGCCAGACATCAAGGCTTTTCATGTCGAGCACCAGATAGCGGGCCAGCGCCACAATGGCAATGTAGATGGGGAAACGCACCGGCAACTGCCCGGAACGGAAATACACGCCGACCATGGCGAGAATTTCCAGATACAGGAACAACAGCAGCAGGTCGGCCAGCGTCACCGTCCTGGCATCGACCATGGTCTTCACTTCGATCACGCCTGCCACCAGCGTGGCGATCGTGATGATCACAAGACCAATGGCCTCGAACACGCCCAGCAAACCGAGTGCCTGGCGTGAAAGTTTCTGGTCTTGAACGGGCTTCATGGCATTGCAGGGCAAGGGACACCGAAGGATACCATTCGGCCCGGCCAAAAGCCGCTCACATTAAGTCCAGCCAAGCCATCAGGCGGGCCAAGCATCAGGATGGCTGGACGGCACGCAGTGCCGCGATGCGTTCTTCCAGCGGCGGGTGCGTCATGAACAGGCGCTTCAGGCCGCTGGCGCCACCGCCACTGATACCGAAAGCAGCCATTTTCTCGGGCAAAGGCGCCGGGTGCAGGCTGTTGAGGCGCTCCAGCGCGGCGATCATCGCGCCGCCCCCGGCCAGGCTGGCGCCGCCGCGATCGGCGCGAAATTCGCGCTGGCGCGAGAACCACATGACGATGATTGAGGCGAGGATCCCCAGCACCATCTGGGCAACGATGGTGGTGATCCAGAACGCCGGGCCATGGCCGCGCTCGTTCTTGAACACGACGCGGTCGACGGTGTGGCCGATCACGCGCGAAAGGAAGATCACAAAGGTGTTCACCACGCCCTGGATCAGCGTCAGCGTCACCATGTCGCCGTTGGCGATGTGGGCGATTTCATGACCGATCACCGCTTCGGCCTCCTCGCGCGTCATGGCGCGCAAGAGGCCGCTGGACACCGCGACCAGCGAGCTGTTGCGGGTCATCCCGGTGGCGAATGCATTGACGTCGGGCGAATCGAAAATCCCGACTTCGGGCATGCCGATGCCGGCGTCTGCCGCAAACTTTTTCACGGTGTCGACCAGCCAGAACTCGGTCGAGTTCGAAGGCGTCTCGACCACCCGCACGCCCATCGATTTCTTTGCCATCCACTTGGAAATGGCGAGCGAAATGAACGAGCCGCCGAAGCCCATCACTGCGGCGACGAACAGCAGCGAGGTCAGATTGAGGCCATGCTCGTTGAGATAGGGTTCGATCCCGAAGACGCGCATGGCGATCGACAGCACCAGCAGGATGGCAATGTTGGTGGCGAGAAAAAGGGCAATACGTTTCATCAGTGCTCCAAAAGAAAATCCGGACAACGAACGTGCTTAAGATGGCGTTACATGGCGATAGTTCAAGGCCGGGCTGCCATTATCCCAAAACCAGATGACTTTTCATGATTCCGTGACGGAAACCGGAACCAGCTCGCGCACTGCCTCGGCAGGCGTCATCACCTGAAAAGCCGGTGCGCAACGGCGGCGCAACTTGAGCACCGCACGATCCTTGCTGACCAACCCGCTCGCCCCGGACGCCGCGGCCAGTTCGATGAACTTCTGATCGTCGGCGTCGCTGCAACGCGGCATACGACGCCACACGGGCTCCAGCCCGTAGTGGATCGGAGTCCCCTTGTGGGGCAGGCCGCTATCCACACCAACGGCATCCGCCTTAAGCGCCAACGCCTGATAACGCGCAAACAATGTCGCCTGCCGCGCCGCATCCAGCGCAAACCCGGGATACCCCAGCACGCGCCGCCATTCTTCCAGCGTGGCGTCCGTCACCACACAGCGCACGCGCCCGTCTTCCAGCGCAAGCCGCAGGGGGCGTGCAGCCGCATCGTCGAAGTGCAGCAGATCGAGCACCACGTTGGTGTCGATCACCAGCAGGGGCCTATTCAGCTGCTGTTTATTCAAGCGAGGTGTGCTCGGCGATGAACTCGCGCACCCAGTGTTCCGGCTTTGAACTGGAGAAGCGTCCGACGATTTCCCCCTTAACGAACAGCAGCACGGTGGGAAAACCGCGCAGGCCGTAGCGCCCGGCGAGCTTCATGTTGGCGCCTTCGTCGACCTCGACCTTGGCCATGTGGACCTTTCCGGCATGATGCGCGATGACGCGCTCCAGCACCGGCGTCAGCGCGCGGCAGGGCGGGCACCAGTCGGCCCAGAAATCGACCAGGATGGGCAGCGCGTGCGAGGCCTCGATGACGTCGCGGTCGAAGCACTCCAGGTGAGTATCGAAAATCGGGCCCGGCGCGCGGGCGGCTTGGGTGTCGGTCATGGTGGCTGCTGCTCGGAATCGGTGCGCGCCTATTTTGCCTCAAGGAGGCGGCTTTCCGGCTGTTCCGGTCAACGCTCTCCGCGCAAAAAATGCTTCACCCGGCACGGCAAGGGCTGTTATTTTTACGCCATGGAAGAGCGTTTTTATCGCGGACAGGAAATCGCCAGGCTGCCGGACTTTCTGCCCGCCGCCACCTACAACCTTGCGCACACCCTGCTGGCGCGCGCCGGACCATGCCTGTTCGTGCCGATCCGCAGCCTGCAGTACATGGCGGTGCTGGATGCGGAGGAATTCATCTTCGTCGACAGCCAGAACAAGGCCTGGGTCGAGCTGGCCTGGCGGCATTTTCGTCCGCAGGCGCGCAGCGCCCTCGACGAACGCGTGCCGTTCGAGATGGTGCATTACGCGCCGCAGGCCGTCGAGACCATGAAACGCCTGCCGGGCGAATTCCATCAGGCGCTGCGGGTGCTCGCCGAGCGCGAACGGCCGCAGCAGGCGGCGCGCGTGCTGCCGCTGGTGCGCCCGCCTCGCCCTGAATAGCGGTGGAACACCGGACCGCGCTGCCCTCGCCGCCCGCGCCGACTGGACGTTGACGGCGCCACAGTGTTAAAACGCCTGCATGCGCGCCCCCTCCCTTCCTAGCCCGCCATGAGCGACCGCCCCGTTTTTCCGTCCTGGTCGTGGAAGACAATGCCGATCTGGTGGCAAACATCGCAGACTTTCTGGAGGCCCACGGCCATCTGGTGGATGTGGCCCAGGACGGCGTGACCGGCCTGCACCTGGCCGTCGCGCCCTGCAAGTCGAAAACAAAACCGCCGTCGCCTGGAGCAATCTTGCCTACGCTTTGTACTATATTGAGGTACGGTGGTTTCGCTTGGGAAGTTGCTCGATGCGCCCAGCGGCCCACATCCGAGAACAGCGCGTTCCGGCTTTCCCTGGAGGAGATGAAAGGCCTGCCGCTGCCCATTTGTCCGGTTCAGTAAGCGCCGAAAGCTTCTGGGCCCAGGGATAACCGGCAGGATGCCCCCAACTCACAAGTGACGCCTGAATGCCTAAAATGGCGGCACATTTTCTTCGCACTCAACCATCTGGGGAGCTGATCCCGTGACAACGCACCTCCTTCTGGTCGGCTTGCTACTGTCCGTATCGCTGGCCACCTCTGCCTGCAGCTTTCCTGCAAAACCCGTTGTGGGGGAGGCCCGTGTGCTGCGCATCATTCTTGTTCCCGCCCCGCAAGGCGGCCTTGATCCGGCTTCCGCCATTGGGCTCGCCCGCCTGTCCCGGACCGCTGGCGTACCTCTGGTTTATCTCCGAAGCATGAGTGACGGTGGCCATCTGCTGGCCAGCGGGGAGGACGTGAGTCCATCCGCGGCCAAGGAAGTATTGCAACGACTGGCGGCCGATCCCGCGATCGCGCAGATCGAGGAAGACCGGCGCATGACCCATCAATCGCCCTGGGTAACGCCATGATGAAGCAATCTTTTTCCTACCGCCGTTGGCTTGCCCTGGCCGCCCTGCTCCTCCCCCTGTGTGCCCAGGCCACGCCGACCGATCGCATCATCATCAAGGTCAGCGAGCCCATGCGTCTGGCATTGCTGGCTGACGGCGGTCCCGCCCCCCGCACCCACGAACGGGTGGCGGCCTTGTCCGACATGGTCGGTCGCGACATCGTCTGGCTGCGAGCCATGTCCGGTAATGCCGACGTATTGCGCCTGCCCCGTGCCCTGCCCATCGGGGAAGTGGAAGCCATGGCTGCCGCCCTGGCCACGTTGGCAGGGGTGATATACGCAGAGCCGGACCGGCGGATGTTCCCGGCACTGACACCGAACGATCCGCGCTTTAGCGAACAGTGGAACCTGCAGGCAGTGCGCACCACAGGGCAGCTCAACTACGGCATCGATGCGCCAGCGGCCTGGGACATCACCACAGGTAGCGCGTTGACCGTGGCGGTGTTGGATACCGGTGTGCGCTTTGGTCATACGGACCTCCAGGGCAAGCTGCTGCCCGGCTACGATTTCATCTCGCCCGACAGTCCAGGGGTGTTCAGCACCGCCAACGACGGTGACGGGCGCGATTCGGATGCCAGCGACCCGGGCGATTGGGTGACCACAGCGGAGGCGGCTCTTCTTGGCTGCGAGGCCACGGACAGCAGCTGGCACGGCACCCACATGGCCGGCACCATCGCCGCCGCCACCCATAACGGCGTGGGCGTTGCGGGAATCAATTGGCAGGCCATGATTTTGCCGTTGCGCGTGCTGGGAAAATGCGGCGGCTATACCTCGGATATCATCGACGCATTGCGCTGGGCGAGTGGGCTCAATGTGGCCGGCGTCCCCGCAAACCCGTCGCCGGCTCGCATTCTCAATCTGAGCCTGGGGGCACCGGGGACATGCGGTGTCACCTGGCAGAACGCGATCGATGCCGTCAATGCGCGCGGGGCGGTGGTCATCGTCGCCGCGGGAAACGAGAATCAGGATTTGTCCGTCACGCCCTCGTCGCCGGCAGTATGCAACGGGGTGCTTGCCGTCGCTGCCAGCGACCGCAGCGGAAAACGGGCCGGTTACAGCAACTACGGAAATACCGTGGCCATTAGCGCCCCTGGGGGGGCGACGGGCAATGCCATCCTCTCCACCCTGGACGGCGGGCTTACCTTTCCGCTACAGGACAACGAGATCGGAGCGAGGATCGGCACCAGCATGGCTACTGCCCACGTGGCCGGGGTGGCATCGCTTTTGCTCAGCCACAATCCCGCACTCACACGGGAACAAGTGGTCACTGCCTTGACGGGGGCCGCTAGCGTGACCGCTTTCCCGGTCAATTCAAATTGCGCGCCAGGCGGCTGCGGGGCCGGCATCCTCAATGCCCGTCTGGCGCTGGATTCCCTGAAGGACGTCGTTGAACCTCCGGCCGCACCGTCCTCGGGTGGAGGCGGCGCCCTTGGTGGCTGGCTGCTCGCGGGCTTGCTCGGTTACGGCGCCCTGCGGCGGATGAGGATGAGGAAGCCGCCCCAGGCGGCACCCGCCAGCGCTCCGTAGAAATGGGCATCGACGACAACCGTGCCGCCGATCAGGTGCGCGGTGTCCGCCTCGCCGCCCCCGAGCTGTTCCCAGGCGAGTTTCGCAGCGAGCCCAATCAAAACCAGGGCGGTGAGAACGGTCGGCCGGCGGAAAATGCGAACCAGTAAGGCGGCGGCCAGCAGGCCATGGAGAATGCCCGAAAAGCCAACATACCAGTCGAGGTCGGGCGAGAACCCCAGCAGGCCCAGGTTCACGCCGGCGCCGCAGGCAAAGATCGCAGCAGCCCACTGCCTGGCTTGCAGATCCCGACCGAAGAGTGCCCAGACGATACCGAGCCCGGCCAGGTTCATCAGCATATGCATCCAACTCAGGTGCATCAACTGTCCGCTGGCAAGACGCCAGGGCTCGGCCAAGGCAAGCCCACGCTCCAGGCGCCAGGTCTCGATACTCCCTGCAGCCTGGAGGAACGCGGCAATAGCCGCGATGGCCATGGGGATCGCCCAGTGGGCGATGATCGCGCGATATCCCGGGTGCGTCATAAGGGTTGTCGGAAAAACGACCGCATAATTCTCGATTTCAAGCCACAGGAAACCATGGGGCACGAAACCAGGCGTTACACGCTGGCGCCCATCGGTCGAATAAGCCGGCTCGAAGCAGGAACGACAAGCATGTTCATCAGGTCTTGCCGCCGCCTTTCAGGGTCGGTCTCCGGCATCGCCATCTCTACCCCTTCTCGACCTCATAGCGCTTTAACTTGCGCCATCATGCAAAGCCTCAAGCAGGCTGC
>DILD01000046.1:0-440 GCA_002424845.1 Thiobacillus denitrificans
GGATTGTTTGCCCGTAGCGAAAGGATGTACTCGACCTCTTTCCGATTAACTTCAGAATCCGGCGCGGTTTCGGATTCCCAAAGGATTTTTCTTTTGATGGTGAAGTCGCGACGTTGTTCTCGGGTGAAGTCCTTGGCTATGAGCGCATCACTGGCGCTGCCGAAATAGTTGATGCTGTCAGTCAAGTCTTTGCCGACGTAGATTTTGTTGTTCGGATAGGTGATCTTGTAAATCACTTTCATTGAGNNCCCCCGATAGCGTGACTGCTTCAGCTTTAGTGGCGCAAGCTCAGAGTTTGGCTTCATCGACCAGTGCTTCAAGTAGCCCGATCAGCACCAGTTCCGACGCGTCACTTGCCGGCAATTGTCGAATCGCAATTCCGCGCGCCGCGCACGCATCACCATCGACCACGGCAGGCCCGGTGACGACGATGCGGGTGA
>DILD01000046.1:584-8683 GCA_002424845.1 Thiobacillus denitrificans
AAGACGACGCGCTCCTTGCCGCTCACTTGCCGTTGCCGAGGGTTTCGCCGGTCAGGCGTTCGAGCGCGCGCATGATCGCCGACGAATCGAGTTCGCTGTCGCCGGTGCCCATCAGCGCGTTCATCTGCTGCGCGATGAGCGCGGCACCGGGCAGGGGGGTGGCGGTTTCCTGCGCGTTGTCCATGACGATGGCCATGTCCTTGTGGTGCAGCTTCACCTTGAAGCCGGGTTTGTAGTTGGAGTCGAGCATGCGCTGGCCGTGGACCTCGAGAATGCGGCTGCCGGCGAAGCCGCCCAAGAGCGCCTCGCGCATCTTGATCGGGTCGACGCCGTTGCGGCGCGCCAGCAGGATGGCTTCGGCGACGCCCTCGAAGGTGAGGCCGACGACGATCTGGTTGCAGCATTTGACGACTTGGCCGGCGCCGTGGCCGCCGACGTGGACGATGTTCTTGCCGAGCACTTCGAACAGCGGGCGCACCTTGTCGAAAATGGGCGCATCGCCACCGACCATGATCGACAGCGTGCCATCCCGGGCGCCGGTTTCGCCGCCTGACACCGGGGCGTCCAGCATGTGGACGCCGCGTTCGGCCAGTGCGGCGGCGATGCGGCGGGTGGCGGAGGGCGAGACGGTGCTCATGTCGACGATGGTGTGGCCGGGNNTGGCGCCGTGCACCAGACCGCGGTCGCCGAGGATGATCTGTTCGACGTCGGTGGTGTCGGAGACGACGGTGAAGCTGATGTCGCACTCCGCCGCGACTTCGGCCGGCGTGCCTTTGCCGAGGGCACCGGCAACCAGCATGGGTTCGAGGCGATCAAAGCGGCGGCCGTAGACGAACAGCTGGTGCCCGGCGGCCAGCAGGTTTTCCGCCATGGGGCGGCCCATGATGCCGCTGCCGATGAATCCGATTTTCATGATGCAATTCCTTTAACCACGACAAGCCAGAATGGCAGCGTAACCAATCCCGCCAGCGTTGACCAGCCCATGATGAGGCCCGCCAGACGGGTGTCCAGACCGAAGCGATCGGCCAGGGCGATGACCATCACCATGGTCGGCATGGCCGCTTCCAGAATGGCCGCTTCGCCCGGTTCGCTGAGCTTGCCCGGCCACGCCAGCGCGATGCCCAGCGCCAGCAGCGGCATCAGCATCAGCTTGATGATGAGCGCCACGGCGACGGCTTTTTGCGGGCGCAGGTCGTGCCACGGAATGGTGAGGCCCAGCACGAACAGCATCAGCGGAATGGTCGGGCTGCCGGCCCAGCGCGCGGCCTCGATCAAGGGAGTGAGTTCGAGGCCGGATAGGTTGACCGCGATGCCGGCGGCGAAGCCCCATACCGGGGGCAGCTTCAGCCACATCGCCAGGAACGAGGCGTGTTCGGCATGCTTGCCGCAACGAAAGGCGATCCACACGCCGAGCGACCACACCAGCGGGGTGGTGGCGAGCATGTCGGCGAAGAAGGGATAGCGCGCGCCCGATTCGCCGTACACCGTGGTGAGGAAGGGGTAGCCGAAGAACAGCACGTTGCCGAAGCCCGAGGCCAGCATGATGGCGCCGCGCTGGGGGTTCGACAGGCCGTGCCCGAGCGGGGTGGCGAACAGCGCCAGCGCGGCGAGCGCCAAACCGAATAATGTTGCGGCGCCGAGAATCAACGGCACCTGCAGGATAGCGAGGTCAACGGTGGCGGATGCCCCTGCTGCAAAAAAAAGCATGGGGGCGAAGAAGTTCAGCACCAGCCGGTTGATTTCGCCGCGCAGGCCGACGATGGAAATGCCGCTTTGCCAGCGTGGCCAGATAGCGCCGGCGGCAATCAGCAGAGACAGGGGTAGCAGGGTTTTCAGCAGCAGTTGCTGCGCGAGATCGGGCGACATGCGTGCAGCGCGGTGACTTGGGCGCTCATCATAACGCCAAGACCTGCACGGGGGGAGGCCGCCGCGCAGGCGGGCGGTTCGCTACCGGCGCAGGTCAGTAAAACCGGCGATGCGTCCGGGCAGGCGCGGAATCAGGTTCGTGAAGCCGGGTTGACGCGGTTGTAGGCGTTGCCGGATTCCAGCCATTCCTTGATACGGGTGGCGTCGCCGGCACGGTTGCTGGTGCCCTGCGCATCGAGCAGCACGATGATGACATCGCGGTTGGCAACCTGCGCCTGCATCACCAGGCAGTGCCCCGCCTCGTTGATGAAGCCGGTTTTCGACAGGCCGATATGCCAGTCATCCGCGCGCGTGAAGCGGTTGGTGTTATTGAAGGCGACCGGGCGATATAGCACTTGCGCCTTCTGGTCTTTCTTTTTGACCACCACGCGCTGGGTGCCGAGGGTGTAGTGGCCGGTGGTGCTGATGCTGCGGATTTCAGGGTAATTCTGATACGCGTAATCAGTGAGCTTGGCGAGATCGAGCGCGGTGGAGCGGTTGCCGCTCGACAGGCCGGTCGGCTCGACATAGGTCGTGTCGTGCATCTTGAGGGCACGCGCCATCCGGTTCATGGAAGCGACAAAGCGGTTCAGGCCACCCGGGTAGGTCCGTCCCAGTGCATGCGCCGCGCGGTTGTCGGAGGCGATCAGCGCCAAATGCAACAACTGGCCGCGTGTGTACTGGCTGCCAACGGCCAGACGCGATCCGGTGCCCTTAAGGGTGTCGCGGTCTGCGTCCGTAATGGTGATTTTCTCATTCATCGACAGGCCTGCATCCATCACCAGCATCGCCGTCATCAGCTTGGTAATCGAGGCGATCGGCGTCTGCTGGGAAGCATTTTTCGCCAGCAGGGGTTGCCCGCTCGACTGATCGAATACCAGGACCGATTGCGAACTCAGCGTCGGCATAGGCACGTATTCGCTGGTGGACGGCCACCCGTAGTGCGCCCCGTCACTTTGATTGCTCCATTGCATGAAGGCCTGGCCGCCGTTTGCGGCAACACTCGCGTTCACGCACAACAAAATCAATCCGGACAAAACAGCTTTCATATGCATTCGCTTTTATGAAGGTCAGCGGAAATGTAACACCATGGTCACACAAATGATATTCAGGCCCGGTTCAAACACAATCGTTCATGGTCAAGCCTGATTATTTCGTGCGCACGATTAGCTGTTTAGCAAAAATATTCAAATATGGCAATGGGATGCGGCTGTTTTTAAATAATTTACTGTAGGAGCAGGTTCGCTTGTTGTTGATCCCGGACCCGATGCAATCGCCTTCAGCGGCCATGGGCCGGGTTGCCGTTGTCGACGGTTGCCCTGAGCCGGCCAAAACAACTGACCAGCAGGCGCGCGCAGGCTTCCCGGGTTATCTCGCGGCCATGCGTATGGCGGGTGTCGAGCAAGGCCGCACGAACCGTTGATGAGGCCATGTCCAGGCTGACCATCTCGATGATTTTCAGGCGCATCATGCCGTCACCTTTCTACGGCCAGTTCCTCCAGGCCGCGAAAGAAAGAGTTTCGGCGCCAACGGGGTTCGCCCTGTCGCAGGCGCAGTCCCGGGAAATGATCCAGCACCCGGGTCAAGGCGACGTTCGCCTCGACACGCGCCAGCGTCTTGCCCAGGCAGTTGTGCAGGCCCAGACCAAATGCCAGATGCCTGTTCGGGGTGCGTCGAATATCAAAAACGTCTGGATTCCGGAAGATCGATTCGTCGCGATTGACACTGCCGATGATGACGCCGATCTGTTTCCCGGCCTCGACCGTTATCCCGTTGATTTCCAGCGGCGCTTTCGTCAGCCGAAATGACGTGCGCTGCTCGGGGCTTTCGAAGCGCAGGATTTCTTCCACGGCGCCGGCCATCAAGGCGGGCGCCTCACGCAGCATGTGCCATTGTTCAGGGTGCGACAGCAACAGCCACAAGCCATTGCCGATCAGGCTGATCGTGGTTTCATGCCCGGCAAACAGCAGGAATCCGACCATGGCGGCCAACTCGTCCGGGGCCAGCTGTTCTCTTTTGCTCGCCTCGATCAGAAAGCCCAGCAGGCTCTCGTCCGCGCGGCTGCCCGATCGCGTCAGGCGGCCGATGTAAGCCATGAATTCGGACAGTGCCTGTTTCTGTTTGGCCAGCACCTCCGGCGTGGCAAGCAGTGAATCAAAGCCCTCTCCCAGCGCCAGCGACCAGGCGCGCACGTGCGCCATGTCCTCCGGAGGCACCCCGATCAATCGGGCCGTCATCAGCAAGGGCATGCGTTCGGCGAACTCGGCGATGAAGTCGAACTCGGCCTTGTGCGCCAAAGCGGCAAGCAGGGCGTCGGCCATTTCCTCCATGGCAGGCTGCAAGCGCTGGATGGCCTGCGGTGAAAAATAATCGCCCACCAGTCGCCGCAAACGCAGATGGTCTTCGCCATCCCGGTGGAGCATGTGCAGGTCAAATGCGGAGCCGGCCCCAGGGGGACGCACGCTTCGAATGTTTTTCGATATGGCCGATGTCTGCCTGAATATCTCGGTTGCGTCGTCGTAGCGGCTGAACAGCAGGACGCCCTCGCTGAGGCTGTCTTGCTGGTGCGGCAGCCAGACCGGTCGGCCGAGCTTTCGCATGCGCGCGTAATAGGGATAGGGGTTCCGGAAGAAGTCCGGCTGCGTCAGGTCAAGGGATAACATGTCGGCGGATTCTGTCACTGCAAGCAGGCCTTTCCCCAGTATTCGTACAGTCCGTCCTGTTCGTCCGTGACGCGATAGTCCGCCTCGCAAAACAGGCTGCCCCCATGCTCGCGCAGTTTCTTCACCGTCATTTCCAGCCGGATGTCATCGGGATTCCTGACCGGCCGCACGAAGCGGTTGCGGCTTTCGGAGACCCATACTTCGCGGCTTTTTTCCGTCAGGCCGGCCTTGTAATGCAGATAGACGATGGTCAGTTGCGAAACCATCTCCAGTGCCGTGATGAAGGAAAGATGAAACCCCTTGTCGTCCGTTCGCGAGACATAAAAGTCTGTCATGCTGGCTTTGGCCACGACCCGGTCGTCCCCTATGTCGATGGTTTCGATCCGCCAGACTTCCTGCCTGCGGCCATCGCGCAGGTAGCCGGATGAAAGCTTGTCGATCTGGGGAGCGATCAGTCGCACCGTTTCCCTCATCAGGACGGGCCCTCCAGGCGTTGCGTGATGGCTGAAGCAAGATTCTCGGACGCGCAGTGCCTGATGTCCTGCGCACCGAGCCGGGACTCGGCCGCCACCCATTCGGCACAGCCGGTATCCAGGAAGACCGAGGCGGTCGCTTTGGCCATGAACTGTGCCACGGCTATCGTTCGCTCCCAGTCGGGCTGCCCATGCGGTCCATGGATCGGCCCCGCCAGAACCAGCGCATCGAATCGATCCACCGGCAAGCCGGTTTGTTGAAAATCGTCATCGCCCATCACGATCAGGGCGGCTTCAACCTGGGGATCGCCCAGCAAGGCCAGACACCCGCGGAACGCATCCACAGGGCCCGTGACAACCTGCTGCCGGTCGATCCATACGCCCTGCGGCGTCGCCAGTCCCCAGCCCTGTTCTTTTTCGGGCCAGGCCTGTTGCAGGGCGGAAAACCAGGGGGCATGGCTTGCGTTTCCAAGCACCGCCACCACCGAGATGCGTCCCTGTCCCTCGACCAGGCGCTGCAACAGCCAGGCGGGCAAGTGAGGCGACAGCTGCGGCTGGGCGTTCACTTCGCAGATGGCCGCGCCGGTCTCGCGCCAGGATCGGGCGATATCCGGAATCAGCAGATCGATCCCCGCCAGGTCCAGATGCAGGACCCGTGCCGCCCGGATGGCGAGTTCCAGATTGTCGGGATGGGCGCGTTCGAGAACGGGCTCGATCGTTCCCCCCGACGCAATGTTGGCGGCGCCGTGCAAGCGTACGAATTGCCCCGCCGCCGGCACGGACGTCAGTTCCAGTCTCTGTTCCAACAGCCAGTCGCGCGCTTCCTCGTCAAGCTTGATGGGCTTGCGCAGGGCGGCCGACGCGCTGCGGCGGGGATCGGCATTCTCGTGTGCGACGAGCGCCTGCACCGTCTGCCGGCCGTCGCCGGTGACGCCGGCCGGTCGGCGAAGCACCGCCCAATACGCTTCGCCCTGAAAAACCTGCACCCGGTAATCATTGCCTTCGACATGCTTCTCGATCAGGACCGGCCGTCCGAGTGCGGCGGTCGCCGTACAGGCTTTGCCGAGGGCTTCGGGGGTTTTCAGCCCGGCATGGACGCCTTGCCCGCCATCCAGGTCGGTGGGCTTGACCACGACCGGATAGCCCAGCCGTTGCGCCAGTTGCAGGGCTTCCTGTTCGTTGCGCGCCAGCCCATGCTCGGGAACGGGTAGACCGGCCCGCCGCAACACCATCGCGGTGGCCTGTTTGTCGCGCGCAATGTGCGCCGAGATATTCGGCGTCAGGTCGGTAAAGGAACTGTCGAGCCAGCGTGCCCGTGCACCCCATCCGAACTGGAATGTGTTCCCGACCACGCGGCCCCATGGCATGCCCGCTTCATGGGCGGCCTGCAGGAAGCGCAAGGAATTCATGCCGATGGGGGCGAGGCGACGCATGCGCTCAAGCAGATTCGGCAATCCGGTCTGCCAGCGATCGAGCGGTTTTTCAGCAAGCGCATCGTTCGCCATCCCCACCACCCAGTCCAGCGCTTCGCCGGTGGCCGCGTGCCCCATTCCAATTGCCGGCAGGGCCAGTTGGGAAACCGATCCTTCCTCACGTGACAAAATGCCGGCCGCACCGAAAACGGGAAAGCCGGCATGTCTCAGCAAGGCTGAAACGGCCTGAACAATCCGATAAAGTGCAGGTTGGGACTGAAAGCCGGGCGGCAAATCGTGAGGGTTCCATGCCGGCAGGAAATGCTTGAGTGCGTCATCCAGCCTTGCGCAAACCGGTTCGGTTTGCCGGCCTCCCGCGACCCTGACTCTTGCAAGCAGCGCCGGCTGGCTCATTCCCGGCAGATAGCCGTGAATCGCGAGCTGCGCTTCGCAGTGAAATTGCAATACGCCCGTCGTGTTCTCATCACTGAGCCTGGCCGTTTCAGCTGGATCCGTTTTCAAATCGCCCCCTCGATCAACCGCTATTTTCAATATGTCGCTTCATACGGGTTGCCTAGCCGCCTCCTAATTGGGCAACCCGTCCGCGAAGCCTGCATCGATTTTGTATTCAATGTCCGCGCGCGCCGGTCCGTAACTGCGCAGAATAACGCATGGCGAGTTCGGGTTTCGACTTCGATGTCTTCCGGTGTGCGTTTATAACCAGCGCTACGGGGTTTGATGCGTAAGCCAGGGCTTCTGGCTGGGCTTGAGCAAGTGGCTTTCAGGACGTTTTGACATGGCCCCGACACCTGGTGCGACTGGCCGAGCCTTGCGCTGACCTCAGGGGCGATGAACGCCCGATTCGGCCCGGATTCCCCCCAAGACGCGATGACCGGAAATCAGGCGGTGTTTCCTCCGACCTCGCGCCGGTGATGAACTTTCATTACCAGCTTGCGCGCGACGTAGGCGGCGAATTCATCGACGTTGGCGTAGCCCTGCGCGCACGCGAAATCGGCCAGGGCGTCGATCAGTTCGCGGGTGCGGGCGATTTCGCCGAAGCTGCGTCCGCACACCAGGCATTGCTCGCCGTCGTCGCGGCAGGCGGTCTTGCCCTTGCAGGGGGTAAATGCGCTCATATCTGCCGCACCTTGATCTTCAGGATCTGGATGCGATAGGCGATCTGGCGCGGCGTCATGTCGAGCAGGCGCGCGGCCTTGGCCTGCACCCAGCCGGCCTGCTCCAGCGCGGCGATCACCCGCTCGCGCTCGTCCAGGTTGGGGTCGTCGAGGTCGACCGCCTGGATCGCGCCGCGTCCCATCGAGACCTTCTCGTCGATGCCGGTGAGCAGGATGGCGTCGCGGTCGATGACGTTGCCTTCGGTCAGTACCGCGGCGCGTTCCAGGCAGTTTTCCAGCTCGCGCACGTTGCCCGGCCAGTCGTGGTGCATCAGGATGCGCAGCGCCGCTTCGGTGAGCCCGAGTTCGCGCCCCTGCTGGTGGCCGATCTTGTCCACCAGGAAGCGGGCGATGTCGGGAATGTCCTCCATGCGTTCGCGCAGCGCGGGCAGGTAGATTGGCATCACGTTGAGGCGGTAGTACAGGTCTTCGCGGAATCGCCCGGCCTCGACCTCGGCCTCGAGGTCGCGG
>DILD01000075.1:0-13290 GCA_002424845.1 Thiobacillus denitrificans
GCCAGAACGTCAACGGCGCCACCGCGCTGATCTACGCCGCCTCGGCCGGCAAGACGGCGATCGTCCAGCTGCTGCTCGACGCCGGCGCCGACCCCGCGCTGGAAACCCTGGACGGCTTCACCGCGCTGGACCTGGCGGCCAACCGCGCCTGCATGCACATGCTCCGGGCCGTATGCCGGCAAGCCGCATGAGCCCCGATCCGGTCGACATCGACAGCCTGCCTGCCGAGGCGCTGGAACTGTTGGAGCGCGGGATGGCGCAGTACCGCAGCGACCCGGCCGGCGCCGAAATGTTGTTCGGCATCGCGCGCAGCCAGGCGCCCTGCTCGCTGCCGCTGTATCGCGCGCTGGTCAAATTCTACAACCGCGAATGCCAGTTCGACGCCGCCTACGACATGGCCGCGCTGGGCATGCGCGAAGCCGCCCGGCTCGGCCAGTTGCCGCCCGACTGGCGCGACTGGACGCTCGACATGCTGGGCGGCCAGGCGGCCAGCTTCGCGCTGCTGACGCTGAAGGCCATGGCCTTCATCGAATTGCGCCGCGGCAACACGTCCGCCTCGGTCGAAATCCTGGATCAGCTGGAACGGCTCGACCCCAGCGACGGCATCGGCAGTTCGGTGGTGGCGTCGCTGGCGGCGGGGATTTAACTCAAGATCAATCAGGTGTTGAAGCAAATCACCGCCACGACACAAGACGGCAACGGCACCATGACGGTGCGTTCCGGATTGTTCATCGCTTGACGCGCAACGCTGCCGTCTTGAGCGTGTAACAACCGTACGCTATTTAAAAACCATTCGAACTGGAACACGTCTTGCTAGTAATTACCGGCGCCCCGAATACAGGGTGAGGAAACCCGTCAATTGATTCGAGAAAGAGCACAAGCCATGCAATCCAGCTTGCCGACCCTTCATGTCGTGTACGCCGACACATTCGCCTCAAGACAACACCTCTGCCAGAAGATGTTTTCATCATGTCCTCTTTAAGCGCAGTTCTTCCAAGCTGGGATTTTTCGGTGGACGGCATCGAGGCCGCGACCGCCTGCGGTCCGGAAGGCGTCACGGGACGCTTCCGGAATCTGGCATTGCACAGCCATTTCCAGCCGATCGTCAGCCTGGCGCATCGTCGCGCGGTGGGCTACGAGGGGCTGCTGCGGCCGCGAGCCACGGATGGGCAGGCGCTTGCGCCGGACAGCCTGTTCGACACGATACAGTCGGACGACGGCGTTGTGTTCCTGGACCGCCTGGCCCGCAACCTTCACGTCCGCAACTTCGTCGGTGCGGGGCCGGACGAATCCTGGCTTTTTCTGAATGTGAATGCCCGCGTCGCCATGCGCGGCAAGGACTACGGCCCCTATTTCGAGGCCATGCTGGCGCGCCATGGGCTGGCGCCGCACCGGGTCGTGATCGAGCTGGTCGAGAACGACATCCGCGATGAAGCCCTGCTCACGGACGCCATGCGCTATTACACCGAGCTGGGCTGCCTGGTCGCCATCGACGACTTCGGCGTGGGGCATTCGAACTTCGAGCGCATCTGGCGCGTACAGCCCCAGATCGTCAAGATCGACCGCACCACGCTGCTCCAGGCGCGCCACAACCACAAGGTCAGGCGCGTGCTGCCGAGCCTGGTCGCCCTGCTGCACGAAGCCGGCTGCATGACCCTGATCGAGGGCATCGAGGACGAAACGGAAGCCCTGATCGCACTCGACACGGGCATCGACTTTGCCCAGGGCTTCTTCTTCGGCCGGCCCGCACCGCAGGCGGACATGCGGAATCGGTGCGCATCCCTGCTGGGGAATCTCTGCGACCGCCACCGGGAAGCATCGCTGGCGAATCGCTCGCGCAGCCGTGCGCTGCTGGAACCCTATGTCGTGGCGTTTCGCGAGTGCGCGGGACTTGCGGGGTTCGAACTGAACGCCGGAAATGCGTCATCGCGCATGCTGGCCCTGCCCAATGTGCTGCGCTGTTATTTGCTGGACGGCAATGGCCGCCAACTGGGGGACAACATCCTGCCGCCCGGCCGGGCGCCGCAAGTGGATCGGCGCTTCCTGCCCGTTGCCGACGCCAGCGACGCGATCTGGGCGAGGCGCCCCTTCTTCCAGCGGGCGATGGCGGAGCCGGGGCAGGTTCAGGTCAGCCGCCCCTACCTTTCCATTACCGATGCGCGCATGTGCGTCACGCTTTCCATCCTGCTCAAGAACGAGCCGGCGCAGGATTGCGTCTATTGCGCCGACATCCTGTGGGAAGAAAACCCGTAGCGTGCGCCCCTGTTCAAACCCCTAATCCCCATGAATGCCCAACAGGAAATCAGCCAGATCAAGGCCCGCATCGCCCAGGTCTACGCCCAGCGCGAGGAGTTGAAACAGGCGCTGGAAACCGGCGCCCTCGCTCCGCGCGCCGGCTTTCAGCAACTGGAGGAAACCGACCGGCTGCTTTCCCAACTCGACACCCGTTTCAAGGGACTGTGGGATGCGAGCCAGAAATCCACTCTGCACCCGGCCGCGCAATGGGCAATGAACACCCGGCTCGAACCGGCCCACCTCGACTGCGTCGCCGCCATCATGCTCAAGATCCTCGACGGCAAGTGCAAGATGGGCGAGGCGGAAAAGAATGCGCTGACCGCCGTCTACGACGTGGTCCGGGAGCGCCCCGGCCAGAGCCTGGGCGACGAAGTCCACACCCTGATCGCGCAGGCCCGGCAAGGCACCGACAGCGCCCTGGCAGCAGCCATCCACGCCTGGCGCGTGCGCGCCGAAGCCCACATTCCCAAACCGGTGATGAAAGGCTTCAAGCAAATGCTGCGAACGTCGCTGCCCATGCCCGACCCGCAAGAGGAACCCACGCCATGAGCTACCACGACCTCCACCCCGCCGACCTGCAGGCCCTGCGCGCCGAACCCGACCTGCTCATCCTCGACAGCCGCGACCCGGCCAGTTACGCACAGGGCCGCATCGAAGGCGCCGAGCCGGTTTCCGACGCGCTGCTCAGGCAACTCATGAAAAGCCGCCAGCGCGAGCGCCCGGTGCTGGTCTACTGCTATCACGGCAACAGCAGCCGCGACCTGTGCCAGTTCATCGCCGGCTTCGGCTACGCCCGGGTGTACAACCTGGTCGGCGGCTGGCAGAACTGGCTGAAATTCACCCAGGCACAAACGGCCGCACCGCTGCCCGCCGCGCCTTCGCCCAACTTGGCCGCCTGGCTGTCGCAACACGGCTTCCCGCCCGACCGCCTACACGCCCGCATCGACAACGGCATGTCGCCGCTCATGCTGGCCGCGCTGAAAGGCGAGCGCGCCCTCATGGAAGAACTGCTGGAACTCGGCGCCGACCCCAACCACGTCAACGACGACGACCACCACGCCCTATGGTTCGCCTGCGTCCACGGCGACCCCGAACTCGTCTCCCTGCTCATCGCCCGCGGCGCCCACGTCGACAACCAGAACGTCAACGGCGCCACCTGCGCCATCTACACCGCCTCCACCGGCAAGCTGGAGGTGCTCAAACGCCTGGTGGAAGCCGGCGCCAATCTGGACAAGGAAACCAGCGGCGGCTACACCGCGCTGGATAGCGCTTCGACGCTACCGGTGCTGAAGTATTTGCGGAGTGTAGTGACGGCGGCTGCGTGAAAAGAGCTTTCTAGCGCGCCTAATCCGGGCTTGTGCCGAACAGCACTGACTCAAATCGACCCATAGCGGAAGTAAAGGTGGGTTGCGGGGGTGTCTCTTGATCGGCCTCAGCTGTCATTCGTCAATGGTTACAGCTGCAGCTGCAATGCGACGGCAACCTGCCGCTCAGCCCCTAATCCCGACAAGCGGCAGCTGGTCTGCCCCCTATTTCCGCGAAGCATCCAGCAACGCCGTCGCCTCGCGATAATCGATGCTGTCGAACCCCTCCTCAATTCGGTCACAGACATCTTCGAGCAACCGGTTTGCCTCTCGCACGCGGCCGGTCTCATGCCACAGCTGCGCCATGCCGACTGCGGCTCGTAACTCCAGAGACAAGGCCCCCTGATGACGACTGATCGATAACGCCTTGTTGAAGCAGGTTTCGGCTTCCCGCAGGCCATCCGGCGAGGTCTTCGTCAGGCAGATGCCCTTCAAACGGTGATAGTCCGCCTCCAGGTAAGGTTCGTTCCGTTCATCGGCCAGGGCAATCGCATCATCCAGAACCGCCAGGGCCTCCGGATAGCATGCCAGGTGGACAAGCCCGTCGGCCAACTGCTGGTAAAAGAGGATTCTTGCCGCGCCGGGAATCTCGGGGTTGTCCCGCAGTTGGGCTAGAAACGCCAGCGAGTCCGACGCATCGCCACGCATGGCGCTGATCCACGCCCAATCGGCCGCGGCCGACAACTGCCAGAACGGCAACTCGAACTCAGCGGCGCAGGCGAGGGATTCCTCGACGTAGCGTGCCGAAACCTCGACTTCCCGACGCCAGCGACTGACCAGTGCGCAGCCGTACAGGGCGATGCACAGGCTATGGGGATGCGCCTGCTCTCTGGCGTTTGCCAGCGTGGTTTCCATACAGGCCAAGCTCTGTTCGGGATCGCCCCGCAACCACAGCGTCATCGCCAAATGCACACCGTTGTTGATGGCAACATTTTCGCCAAACCGGGCGACCATCTCGCTGTGGTGCTCTGGCCGGTAGAGTGCCGCCCCTTGCGTGTAATGAGAAAACCCGCCAGCGAAATCGCCCATGCAAGCGATACTTACCCCATAGGAATCGTGGGCTGCCTGTAGCTGCACCGGGTCTTTGGTTTGTTGCGCCAGACGCAGCATCTGTTCGGCCATCTCGGAGGCGGCCTGACTTCCCAAATACATGTAGTCGACCATCCACAGCCGGCGCAGGGTCGCGAACAAGCCGGCCTCGTCTTTCTCGCCGCCGCTCAATTCCATGGCCTTGAGATGCGCCTGACGAGCCTCTTCGCAACCATACCCCCCGGCACTCATCCAGGCCGCACCGAGGTTGAGATAGAGCATCGTCTCCAGCCGGGTGTGGGTGCCATCTGCCGGCAGGGTGTGCAGCGCGCCCAGCGCCGCGTTGAGATGCTCGATCGCCTCGGTATTGGCGCCGGTGGCCACGTCGCGGCGGCCGGCCATCGCCCAATACTCGGCGGCCCTGGCAATCTCGCCGCCGGCAAAGCAGTGTCGGGCCACCAGTTCTTGACGTGCTGCCACCAGCTCCGGGAATTCCGTCAGCAGGGCCTGCGCGATGCGCTGGTGAGCGGCCCTGCGGTCGGCGCGGGTTTGCGATTGATAGCAGACATCCTGGATCAAGGCGTGTTTGAACTGGGCGGTGGTTTGCCCCAGCTCGGTCAGCAATCCGGTTTCAAACAGCAGCGTCAGGTGCTCATCAATCTCCTGGCCGTCCATGGTCGAGGCCGCTTGCAGTAGTTGCAGGTCAAACTCCCTGCCGATGCAGGCGGCAAGCTGCGCCGTCCCTTTCGCCCGCCCCAGATTGTCGACACGGGTGGCCAGGAGATCATGCAGGGTGGCGGGTATCGTGGCGTTTGCAGCGGCGGCGATACTTGCGACGATCTCCTCGATGAACAGCGGGACCCCGTCCGCTCTCTCGACGATCCGTGCCACGGTATCGTTTGGCAGCGTTGCATCCAACGCCATGATCATCTGCTCCACTTCCTGCTTGCCCAGCGGCGACAGGGTCGCGGTATCGGCCGAGGGGGGCGTCCACGGGGGGATGAAACCGGGGCGAGCGGTCAGCAACATCAGTATCCCCGCTGATTTGGCGCGCTCGACGAACTCGCTTAGAAATTCCAGCGTGGAATAGTCGGCCCAGTGGAGATCCTCCCAGATCAGCAATGCGCACTTGCCGGCCACCATTGACAGCATCAAGTCGGCGAGGAGGGAAAAGGTGTGCAGCTTCACTTCCTGTACCGTCATTGCCAACGCCTGGTATCCCGTGGGCAGCGGCAAGCCCAACAGCTTTCCGAGCAGGGGAACAGCGGCGGTATTCCGGTTGAGCGGCGTCGCGGCCAGATGGGCGGCGAGTTTGTGGAATTTCCGCCCAGGCGTGTCCGTTCGCCCGAAGCCGAACACGGACTCGATCAAGGCAATGACGGGATGAAACGACGAATGGCAGCTCTCGGCGAAACAGCGCAGCTCGAACACGGCGCCATCCTGGGCTGCCGCCTGCCGAAAGCTGTGTATCAGTCGCGACTTGCCGATGCCCGGCTCACCTTGAAGCAGTAGCGCATGACCGTGGCCCGCCTTGGCCTGAAGCCACAGGGCGTGCAGTCGCGCCAGTTCTGCGTGCCGACCCACCATCGGTGTCAAACGTGTCGCCGCGTCGAGCCGGCTGCGAGCACCGCTCGCGCGCTCGACCCGGTACAAGCTTGTTGCCTTTGCTTTACCTGAGGGGAGCATGCCGGGCAGAGCGACGCACTCGAAATAGCGATTGACGATGGCATGGGTGGCATGGCTGATCGCTACGCCGCTCTCACCCTGTGGAAGTGCCTGGCGCAATTGAATGGCCAGGCGCGATGTCTGGCCGACGGTATCCGGGATGGACGGATCCAGCCCGGTGATGATCACGCCGGTGTGCACGCCGATGCGTGCCTCGATCGCGGCACCGACCTCCTGAACGATGGCGAGCGCGGCATTCACGGCATGGCGCGCCGCGTTTTCATCGGCCAGCGGATACCCGAAATAGACCAGCAGGCCGCCACCATGAGACTGAACGGTGTGCCCGCCATAGCGGCGAACGATTTCCAGGCAGCGGGCCTGGGGTGACTGCAAGCGTTCCAGAACATCTTCGGGATCGTCACCGTCAAGTTGATCCCTCAGATTCAGCTCGCAATAGAACACGGTCACCTGACGGCGTTCGGCCGGTGCCGACGAGAATGCCAGAAGCGCCTGGCCGCTCGTCGATGGTCGCGGAGCCGCGCCTGCTTCGCCGAGCCGGATCTGCCGCGCCAGCCTTTGCGTCTCCTCTTCCGGCAATGCGGCCAACTCGTTTTTCAGCAGTTGCACGCACTTGTTGTATTGGTGCAGCGCGACGCCCGGCTGATTATCCAGCGCGTACAGACGCATCACACGGCGATGGCCCGACTCGTCGGTGGGTTCCAGCTCGACGTAGCGCAGGGCAAAGGGCAGGGCGCCGGCATGATTGCCGAGTCGCTCATGACATTTCGCGAGTCGCTCGAAAAGCGCCAGCGCATGTCGATGCAGGGTCTCGCGCTGTAGCAGCAACCACTCCTCGAACGCGTAACACCCCGGCAGGGCAAAGCCCTGCAGAAACTCGCCGCGATAGATTCCTGCCGTCTGCTCCATTTCCGCCAGGCAAGCCGTGCAGTGCTGCTCGGATTGCATGTCGCAGGCAGAAAGCGGTCTGGCGAAGTTGAACACATCGACAGACAGATCGGGGATGAAACGCAGGCTCTGTTTGTCGGCGATGAACAGACTCTTTCCCGAGGGCACCTCGATGGCGCGGCGCAAGTCCGACAAGGCCCGGCGCAAATTGCCGCGCGCCGTGGTCGGGTCCTGTCCCTCCCACAACAGTTCGGCCAGAAACTCGCGACGGTGATCTCGCGGCGGCTCTACCGCCAGATAGGCGAGCAGGGCACGCATCGTGTTGTAGGAGAAGCCACCGAGCGGTCGGCCGTCCAGCCGTACGCCGAACCCATCGAATAGCGTCAACTCCAGTGCGCGTCCCTTCTTTCGTATACCCATGTCGGCCCGTTTCAATATCTGTGCTGCTCAGCAACAACGCAGGGAATGTAGCGCAAAAACCTTGAAGTAAATATGGCCATAACGCCCTCCAGCCGCGCTTGTCGCTGCGATTTGCCTGCGAACGATCGGCGAACGGTCGACCGGTACGCTAGGCAAACTCATTAGAGCCGCTAGCCAGTAAACAAGGACTGCCCGAGGAATGAACAAGGCCTATCGTCTCATCAAAAACCGCCACTCCGGCCTGGTGCAGGTCGCCCCGGAAACCGCGAAAGCCCACGGCAAGGGCAAAAGCATGGTCAAGGCCGGCACGGTTGCCGCCGTGCTTGCCTGCGCCTCGCCGATGGCCTGGGCGGCGGATATCTACTGGAATAATGTTGGTACGGGAGACTGGTTTACCACCGGAAACTGGAATCCCAGCGCCGTCCCGACAAATGCGGACACTGCCTATATCGACAACGGCGGCACGGCCCAGGTACAGGCGGGGGCGCAAGCAGCTCATCTCGAAATAGGTTATTCCGGCACCGGCCATCTGGAAATCAGCGACGGCGGCACGCTGAACAGCGTGTGGTCCAGCTATATCGGCAACACGGTTGGCAGCTCCGGTACGGTCACGGTGGACGGCGAATGGTCCACCTTGACCAGCAACGCACATCTGGATGTGGGCGGGGGCGGCACCGGCATACTCACCATCAGCGATGGCGGCACGGTCAATGTTGCACAAACCGCGTCCGTCGGTACCTACAGTACCAGCAGCGGTACCGCGACGGTGGACGGAGCGGGCTCCAGCTTGACCAGTTCACAGTTGTACGTGGGCAATGAAGGCATCGGTACATTCACCATCAGCAACGGCGGTACGGTGAGCACCAGCAGCAGGGGCATCATTGGCGTTTGCCAAAATCCTGGGTGCGCCGGTATCGGTACGGTGACGGTGGACGGAGCGGGCGCCAGCTGGAGCAACAGCGGCACAGTCACCCTCGGCATTGAAAGTGCCGGTGCCGGCACGCTTGTCATCCGCAACGGCGGTACGGTGAGCAATACAGATGCCGTCCTCGGCGACAGTGCCCTTTTCAAAAACAGCGCCAATGCCAGCGGCACAGTGACGGTGGACGGGGCGGGCTCCAGCTGGAACAACAGCGGCAACCTGACCATAGGCAAGTATGGCACCGGCACGCTCACCGTCAGCAACGGCGGTGCGGTGAGCAATACAGACAGCATTCTCGGCGACATAGCCGGCAGCAGTGGCACGGCGACGGTGGATGGCATCGGTTCCAGCTGGAGCAACAGCGGCACTCTGACCGTAGGCAAGGCCGGCACCGGCGCACTCACCGTCAGCAGCGGCGGCACGCTGAGCAATACAGACAGCTATCTTGGCACCAGCGCCAGTGGCACGGTGACGGTGGACGGGGCGGGCTCCACCTGGACCAACACGGGCAATCTGTACCTGGGCTATCTCAACACCGGCGCACTCAACATCAGCAACGGCGGTGTGGTAAACAGTAGCGTGGGCTGGCTCGCCGTGGCTATTGGCACCAGCGGCACGGCAACGGTGGACGGGGCGGGCTCCACCTGGACCAATAGCGGCAACCTGCTCGTCGGCGATGCCAGCACCGGCACACTGACCATCACCAACGGCGGTGCGGTAAGCAACACAAACGGCACCATCGGCAGTAGCTTCGCCAGTGGCAGTAACGGCACGGTGACGGTGGACGGGGCGGGTTCCACCTGGACCAATAGCGCTACCTTACAGGTGGGCTCCAGTGGCAGCGGTACGCTCACCATCAGTCGCGGCGGCGTGGTCAATGCTTCAGGCACGGTCACGTTGGCGAACTCGGGTACTAGCAGCGGCACGCTCAATATCGGCAATGGCGCCGAGGCGGGCATCCTCAATGCCACAACGGTAAACGGTGGCAGCGGTACCGGCGGGGCCACGCTCAACTTCAACCATACCGACGGCGGCTACTATTTCACCAGCACCGGTACCGCCGGTGGCACAGCCATCAACATTACCGGCCGCACGGCGGTGAATCACAAGGGCAGCGGCACGACCATCCTCACCGGCGCCAACACCTATACGGGCGGCACCACGGTCGATGCCGGCACGCTGCGAAGAAGTCTCGCTGGTGCCTTCGTATCCAACACCGCCTACACCGTCAATGGCGGCACGCTGCACCTGAATAATCTTGGACTCGCCATGTCCTCCCTCTCCGGCAGCGGCGGGACCGTGAATATCGGCACGGCGACACTCACGGTCAATCAATCTGGCAATACAGGTTATGCAGGCACGATCAGCGGCACCACGGGCACATTGATCAAGCTTGGAACCGGCACCTTGACACTGACCGGCACCAGCGCCACCGACTACACCAGGGTCAATGGCGGCACACTTGGCATTGCCGGCGGCGGCGCGCTGAGCAATGTTAATGGTTATCTCGGCTACGACGCCGCCGACAGCGGCACGGTGACGGTGGACGGGGCGGGCTCGAGTTGGATCAACAGCGCCGGCCTGTTCGTGGGCTATGGAGGCAACGGCACGCTCAATATCACCAACGGCGGCGCGGTGAGCAATACGAACGGCAACATCGGCTACTTCGGTGGCAGCAGCACGGTGACGGTGGACGGACCGGATTCCACCTGGACCAGCAGCAACGCATTGAAGGTGGGCTACTTTGGCAGCGGTACGCTCAACATTTCCAATGGCGGTGCCGTGAGCAACACAAACGGTATCCTCGGCGATTCCTTCGGCAGCAGCGGCACGGCGACCGTGACCGGGGCAGGCTCCAGTTGGAGCAACAACGGCAATCTGACCGTGGGCGATTCTGCGACCGGCACGCTCGTCATCAGCAGCGGCGGCGTGGTCAATGTTGCTACAGGCACGGTCACGTTGGCGAACCAGGTTGGTAGCAGCGGCACACTGAGTATCGGCGATGGCGGCGCGGCAGGTGTCTTGAACGCCACTACCGTCAATGGCAGCAGCGGCACGGCCATGCTCAACTTCAACCACACCGACGGCGCCTACTATTTCACCAACGATGGTACTGCCGGTGGCACGGCCATCAACATCACCGGCAGCACGGTGGTAAACCACACCGGCACCGGCACCACCACGCTTTCCGGCACCAACACCTACAGCGGCGCGACCACGATTTCCGCCGGCACGCTGGAAGTCGGCGCTGGCGGGACGGCGGGTAGCCTCACCGGCAACGTGACCAACAACGGCGCGCTCGTCTTCAACCGGTCGGATGCCGTGAGCTTCAATGGCGACATCGACGGCAGCGGGAGTCTGACCAAGAGCGGCGCCGGTACGCTGACCCTCACGGGCGCCAACAGCTACACGGGCGGCACCACGATTTCCGCCGGCAGCCTGGAAGTCGGCGCTGGCGGGACGGCGGGCAGCCTTACTGGCAACGTGACCAACAACAGTGCGCTCGTCTTCAACCGCAGCGATGCCGTGAGTTTCAGTGGCGACATCGACGGCACCGGGAGCCTGACCAAAACCGGGGCCGGGACGCTGACCCTCACCGGCGCCAACACCTACACCGGCACCACTCATGTCAATGCCGGAACCCTGCAAGTGGGTGACGGCGACATCCCCGCTACCAGCATCGCAAGTGACATCGTGACTGCCCTAGACAGTCAGCTTATCTTCAACCTCAACGGCGCATACACCTACAGCCGCGACATTTCCGGCGCTGGCTCGGTCAGGGTGACTCCAGGCAGCGGTTATAACCAGTTGATCCTGACGGGTACCAACACTCATACGGGTGGCACCACGATCGACGCAGACATGACCGTGAGCATCGGTAGTGGTGGCACCAGTGGGAGCGTTACCGGTGATGTCGTCAACAATGGTCAGTTGACTTTTCATCGCTCCGATGCCGTGACCTTCGATGGCGTGATCAGTGGTAGCGGCAATGTGTTCATAAACGGCGGCAATCTGACCCTGACAGGCGATAACACCTACACTGGCAACACCAATAACTTCGGCACCCTGCAAGTCGGCGCTGGCGGGACGGTGGGCAGCCTCACTGGCAACGTGACGAACTACGGCACGCTCGTCTTCAACCGCAGCGATGCGGTGAGCTTTGTTGGCGACATCGACGGCAGCGGGAGTCTGACCAAGAGCGGCGCCGGTACGCTGACCCTAACAGGCGTCAACAGCTACACGGGCGGCACCACGATTTCCGCCGGCACCCTGGAAGTCGGCGCTGGCGGGACGGCGGGCAGCCTCGCCGGCAACGTGACCAACAACAGCACGCTCGTCTTCAACCGCTCGGATGCCGTGAGCTTCAATGGCGACATCACCGGCACAGGGAGCCTGACCAAGACCGGGGGCGATACGCTAACCCTCACCGGCGCCAACACCTACAGCGGCGGCACCACGGTTTCCGCCGGCACCCTGCAAGTCGGCGCTGGCGGGACGGCGGGTAGCCTCACCGGCAACGTGACCAACAACGGCGCGCTCGTCTTCAACCGGTCGGATGCCGTGAGCTTCAATGGCGACATCGACGGCAGCGGGAGTCTGACCAAGAGCGGCGCCGGTACGCTGACCCTGACCGGCACCAACACCTACAGCGGCGCCACCACGGTTTCCGGCGGCACGCTGGCGATGAACGGTTCGCTCACCAACTCGGCGGTCACGGTGAACTCCGGCGGCACCCTCGGCGGTTCGGGCAACATCAGCGGCGCGATGATGGTGAATTCTGGCGGCACGCTCGCCCCCGGCAACAGTCCCGGCCTGCTCACCGTCGGCAGCCTGACGCTGGATGCCGACTCCCTCCTCAACTTCGAACTGGGAGATCCGGCCGGTGTGGCCGGCACGGACAGCGATCTGGTGGCCGTCACCGGCAACCTCACCCTGGCGGGCAAGCTGCAAGTGACTCCGCTCACCGGTTTCGGCGCGGGCAGCTACCGGCTGTTCAATTACGGCGGCACCCTCACCGATAACGGTGCCACCTTCGACACGATGCCCGTGGCCTACGACTACAGTCTCAATACCGCCACGGCGAATCAGGTAAACCTTGCCGTCACCGCCGCCACCGCCCAGTACTGGAATGGCGCGAACGTGACGCCCCAGCACGTGGCCCAGGGCAGCGGTGGCAGCGGCGCGTGGGACGGTGCCACTACCAATTGGACCAACGCGGCGGGCAACGGCAGCGGCGCCCACCCCATCGCCCCCAACCTGCCGGCCATCTTCGCCGGCACGGCAGGTACGGTGACGATTGCCAACGGCTTCATCGCTTCCACGCCCGCGCTCTCCTTCCTCACCGACGGTTACCTGCTGGATGCCGACGGCACGGGCGCCCTGGAACTGACTGGAGCGGCTACCGTGGAAGTGCTGCCATCCAACGTAAGCACCACCATTGCCGCGCCCATCACCGGCACGGCAGGGCTCGCCAAGAGCGGCGCCGGTACGTTGACTCTCACCGGCGCCAACAGCTACACGGGTGGCACCACGGTTACCGCCGGCACCCTGCAAGTCGGCGCTGGCGGGACGGCGGGCAGCCTCACTGGCAACGTGACCAACAACGGCGCACTCGTCTTCAACCGGTCGGATGCGGCGAGCTTCAATGGTGACATCGATGGCACCGGGAGTCTGACCCAGAGCGGTGCC
>DILD01000075.1:13366-25506 GCA_002424845.1 Thiobacillus denitrificans
CTGGCGGGACGGCGGGCAGCCTCACCGGCAACGTGACCAACAACAGTGCGCTCGTCTTCAACCGGTCGGATGCGGTGAGCTTCAATGGCGACATCGACGGCAGCGGGAGTCTGACCCAGAGCGGTGCCNNTTACGGGAGCCAACAGCTACACGGGTGGCACCACGGTTACCGCCGGCACCCTGCAAATCGGCGTTGGCGGGACGGTGGGCAGCCTCACTGGCAACGTGACCAACAACGGCGCACTCGTCTTCAACCGATCGGATGCGGTGAGCTTCAATGGCGACATCGACGGCACCGGGAGTCTGACCAAGACCGGTGCCGGTACGCTGACCCTGACCGGCGCCAATACCTACACGGGTGGCACGACGATTTCCGCCGGCAAGCTGGCAGTGAACGGCTCGCTGACCAACTCGGCAGTCACGGTGAATTCCGGCGGCACCCTCGGCGGCTCGGGCAACATCGGCGACACGGTGACGGTCAACAGCGGCGGCACGCTCGCTCCCGGCAACAGCATCGGTACCAGCACCGTTACCGGAGACTTCACGCTGGACAGCGGTGCAACGCTGGAGGTTGAGCTGAAATCCGGCGGCAACACCGCAGGTACGCACAACGACCACGTGAACGTCTCCGGCACGGCCACCATCGCCGATGGGGCGAAACTCCATGTGACCCCCGAAGCCACCGCCGACAAAACCACCAATCCAGGCTACGCGGCGAATACGCAATACACCATTCTGACCGCCGGCGGTGGGTTGACCGTAAACGGTGCGCAAGTGGTCGCCGATGACTACCCGTATCTGAACTTCACCGCCAGCCACGATTCCACCCGCTACTACCTGACCAGCGCCCTGGCGGCCGTTCCCGGCCCGTCTCCCGATCCAACGCCCGATCCGACGCCTGAGCCAACCCCTGATCTGACCCCCGGGCCCTCGATCGAGACTTTCCGCCTGCCCGGCATGTCGCCCAATCAGGGCCATGTGGCGGACGCAGCGTTCCGGCTAGGTGCGGGCAATCCCTTGTATGACCGGCTGCTCAATCTGACCAGCGGACAGGTGGATTCAGCCTTCGACAGCCTTTTCGGTACAAGCCATGTCTTTGCCGCTTCGCTGGCCTTTAGCGCCGCTTGCGAGTTCCATGACCTGCTGGGCCAGCGCCTGAACGGAAGCGGTGGCGCTTTCGATACGGCCCACTTCGGTGGGGGGAATCTGAGTGGCGTCAGGTTCGCTTATGCCGGTGACAGACAAGCCAGCCTGTTCGACAGCGCTTCCGGGCCTGAGGCGCGCGAAGGGTTCTGGATGCGCGCCTTGGCCAGCAAAGGCCGCATCGACGGTGACGGCAATGGCCCCGGGGCGGATACGTCCGCCGCCGGTCTGGCGCTCGGGGCGGACCGGGAAATCAATCCTGAGACGCGTGTCGGCCTGGCTTTCGCGTATACCCGGAGCGCGGCCGACCCCCGGAGCGCCCGGGAGGATGTGGAGGTGACGAGCTACCAACTGGCGGCCTATGGCCGCTGGCAGGGGGAGGCGGCTTACTTGAACTCCAGCCTGAGTTTTGGTCGTCACCGCACGGAAAGTCGGCGGGACATCGTCGTGATGAGCGAGCGGGCGGAGGCGGCTTACGACGCCGACAGCCTTTCCCTGAGCCTTGAGACGGGCCGTCCGCTGTTCTACGGCCCGGCGGTGCTGACGCCCTACTTCGGGCTGGAGGCTGCGGTCGTGGACCGGGAAGGTTTCACCGAAAAAGGCAGCAATGCGGCATTGCAGGTGCAAGGCCGGCGCGATGAGTCCCTGCGCACGAGGGCGGGTCTGCGTTACCAATGGCAGGGTGCGCGCTTCCAGCCAACCGTCGATCTGGCCTGGGTGCATGAATTTGGTGACCGGCGGAGCAGTCTCGATGCCGCCTTCGCCAGCGCGCCGGCTGCGACCCGCTTTGCGACGAACGGTCCGGAACTCGACCGGGACCGGCTGGCCGTGGGCGTGGGTTTCACCGCCTGGTCAGGCCGCCTGGGCGGTAGCAACGCCCGCGTATCCGTGGGTTACCGGGGCGAGTTTGCCGGCAATGGACGCGACCATAGCCTCGGTGCAGAGGTGAGGTGGGTGTGGTGAATATATAGCGACAACCCCTACGGAGAGCTCCTTGGCCCGGAATATTGAATTTCCGCTTTGGTGTAGCGTCTTGCACGGCTCCGTGGCGATTGCCCGGGTTCGCCAGAGCCCAAATTTTTTCAGGGTGATTTCGGGCTGAACGGCAGGTGATCTACAGATTGCAGCCCGAGGTCACTCATGAGGCCGCTGGCCGCTTCGGCCGAACAAGAGACGTTCCGCCCTATCAACCTGAACTTCCGCTTCTGGTCGATTGTGTGAATTTGACGTGGCGCCCGTAAGCCGACATTGGAAAATTTCGCTGGACGGCTCAACGGCTGCTTTAGGGTGCCGTGCAAAGGCCGAGTCAATCCTTCTCTGTGAGAAGTTGAGCGGCCTTCCGCGCCATTGGGGTGACCAGCAGGACGGCTGGAAACGCAAAGAGCCACGCAGTAATCCACGCACTGCCCCACAGATTTGAGAAGTTCGTTACCAGGCCGATAGCGCGGAATGTCGAAATTCCTGAGACCAGCAGGGACATCAGCCCCGAAAGAATCAGGCTGAATAGCTGCGGTCCGTATTTCCGGGGGATCATGCGAACGCCTCCAGGTTTTCTGCGGAGGTCAGGCCTGTGCCGGAGACGCGATGCAGGGCCTCGGAAAAATTCTTGCCAAACATCCTGGCCGTCTTGATGTCGCCTGCCGGGAATGAGTCAGCCGGCGCTGTGTGGCCTGCCTGAGCCATCATTCCCGACCAGGAACCGAGTCGATTGGCGGCTTCGTCGTAGGGAACGCCGGTGTGTTGCTCTGGAAGAATAGGATTGCCAACCCAGAGCATGCCGTGTTGCATGCTAAAAACGAACATCGACATCAGGGTTGACTGCTTGTCACCGGATGGCAGCGACGACACCGTGAACCCGGCCGCCAGCTTGCCCTTGAGCTGCTGGGTGCGCCACAGGCGTCCGGTAGTGTCCATGAACGTCTTGAACGGACCCGAGACGCCCCCGAGGTAAGTCGGTGAGCCAAGGATGTAGCCGTCGTACTTGAGCAGTTCATCGGGTGTCTTGGCAATGTCTTCGGCCTTCAGCATATGGGCCTCGGTGTTTGGCACGCCATTGGCTCCTTCCGAAACATGGGTGGCAATGTGCTCCGTGTGCCCGTGGGCGCTGTGGTAGATGATGGCAAGTTTTTTCATATCGCTTACTCCAGACAGTATTGGGATTCCATTAGGGAAGACGTAGCCCTCATCGCGAAATCCATGCGATGAAGAAGGCTGAAAAATAGAGACCAAGGCCGAAGACGGTGTGGTTGACCACGCTTCGGATGCAGTTCTTCAGTGGCGTCGGCGTTTTGGAGGCTGCAAAGCCTGAACCCATGGCCGGTTGCATCACGAAGAGAGGGGCCACGACAGTGCTCATGCCTACCAGCACCGCCGGCAACAAGGATGGACTGCTCGTCCAGCCGATGCCGTAGATCCCCACCAGCAGCCCCGCGAAGGCAATGCCGATTGCATAGTGGGTGAACCAGCCCAGCATCAGCTCACCAGGAATCGGCTGCGCCTTCTTGATGGATGCGTGGGCGAACCTGCCACGAAATAAGTGCCCAACCCATCGCCCGATGTATGCGAAGTCGAGCGTTTGGACGCCCATTCGCTTGAGGAACGTCAGCCAGACGTCCATGACTGCGGTAGCTCCGATCCCGATGAAAGCGACGTTGGTGATGTCTTGTAGTAGTGTCATGAGAACCCCTTTTCTGTTGACTGATGGACTTGTTGAGTTCACTGTACAAGTTGAAGTCAACTTCAAGTCAAGGGGTTTTTGAATGGACATAGCCGAAGTCGCCAAACACACGGGAGTGCCCGCTTCAACGCTGCGCTACTACGAGAAAAAAGGGCTCATAGCGTCAGTGGGTCGGCAAGGGATTCGACGCAGGTTCGCACCTGGTGTGCTGGATCAATTGGCATTGATTTCGCTAGGGCAGGCTGCCGGACTCTCTTTGGATGAAATTCGTTCCATGTTCTTGCCCAACGGGCAGCCGAGTATTGACAGACAGATGCTGGCAGCCAAGGCGGACGAGATCGATTCGCTGATCAAGCGACTGAGAGCAATGAGCCGTGGGCTGCGACATGCAGCAGCTTGCCCCGCGCCCAGCCATGCCGAGTGCCCGAGCTTCCAGAAGCTTCTCAAGGCGGCAGCTTCTGGCGCCATTGAGAAACGCTGGAGGAATACCTAACTCAAACTTCCGCGCAAGTAGAAAATGCAGCCGGGCCAGCGACGCAGCATGTCATTCGTTGAGGCTACGATTCCGTGAATGACAGGTGTGTTGCACATTCACACTCCCATCGATGGAGAATGACCGTTTAACGGTACATAGCGGTCTGGGTCGGATCGAGCACCCACCGTTAGCTCCGGCCGATCAAGAGACGGTCGGGTTCTACAACCTGAACTTCCGCGCCTGGCCAAATCCGGACCATTTCAATCCTCCCAGAATCAGTCACCCCCTCACTTAAGCACCAACCCAAACTCCTTCGCAATCAGCAGCAACCACATCTCCAGCCTGTCCTCCAGCAGCATTTTCTGGTTGTCCAGGTCCTGCACCAGGCCGACGAATTCACCGTCGATTTCCGCACGCGAGGCGATGAAGTCGTAGCCGTCGGTGGGCCAGGCGCCGACGACTTTGGCGCCGCGCGTTTTCACGAATTCATAGAGTTCGCCCAAGGCATCGGCGAAGTTGTCGGGGTATTTTTCCTGATCGCCCAGGCCGTACAGGGCGACGGTCTTGCCGCTGAAATCAACGTTGGCGAGCCGGGGCAGGAACTCGGCCCAGCTTTCTTGCGGGCAGTCGGCGTCGAGGCCGGGCATCAGGCCTTCGCCGAGGGTGGGGGTGCCGAGGATGAGGTGGTCGTAGCTGGCGATCAGCTCGGGCGTGGCCTTGTTGACGTTGAGCGGGTCGGCTATCCGGTCGTCGTCAGGAAAACGGCGCTTGATCATCTTGGCGATCTTGCGGGTGTTGCCGGTGTTGCTGCCGAAAAATATGCCGATGCGGGCCATGGTGGGTTCCTTTGTGCGGGGTGCCGGCGCACGCTGCGCGGGCCTCGTTCATACCTAGCAAGTGGCGCGCCGGGGCGGGCGCGTGGAGCGCTTCCGACAAGCGGCTGATTTCGCTGGCGGTTTTCCTTTGGCCTGCGACAGACGCGTTGTTGCAAATCCGACAAGCCCCCCATCCGGTTGGGTTCCGCACACGGGGGTTGGGCGCATGCCATGAACATTCGATAGATAAAACAAGGGCTTGTTGTCCGGCTCGCGGCTGGCACGGGGCTTGCGATATCCGGGGTGTGTATCCCTTCACCCTGCCAGGAGGCAAACCATGCTTACTCTTACCCCCAGCGCGCTCTCTGCAGTAGAGAAATTCATCAAAGGTTCCGACACGCCGGTGGCGGGACTGCGCATCTCGATTTCGGGCGGCGGCTGCTCCGGCTTTCAGTACGGCATGCGGCTGGAAGAGGCCAAGGCCGACGACGACGTGGAAGTCGCGGTGGGCGGCGTGATGCTGCTGATCGATCCTTTCTCCGCACCGATGCTGGACGGCGTGACGGTGGATTTCGTCGACAGCCTGAACGGCTCCGGCTTCAAGTTCGAGAACCCCAACGCCACCGCCAGCTGCGCGTGCGGTTCTTCCTTCTCTGCCTGAAGCGTGAACGCTTTTTCCCTCACCCCCAGCCCCTCTGATGCTCTTGTGCCCCTCAGGGCATGCGGGCGAGGGGAGCAATTCTAGGAGCAAGCCATGTGGGATTACTCGGACAAGGTCAAGGAGCACTTCTTCCAGCCGCGCAACGCCGGGCCGCTTGCGGACGCCAACGCGGTGGGCGATGTCGGCTCGATTTCCTGCGGCGACGCGCTGCGCCTGATGCTGAAGGTGGACCCGGAAACGGAAACCATCGAGGAGGCCCACTTCCAGACTTTCGGCTGCGGCTCGGCCATCGCGTCGTCTTCGGCACTGACTGAAATCGTCAAGGGCATGAAGCTGGACGATGCGCTGAAGGTGAGCAACCAGGACATCGCCGATTACCTGGACGGCCTGCCGCCGGAGAAGATGCACTGCTCGGTGATGGGACGCGAGGCGCTGCAGGCGGCGATCGCCAACTATCGCGGCGAGGAATGGAGCGACGACCACGAGGAAGGCGCGCTGATCTGCAAATGCTTCGCCATCGACGCGGTGCTGATCGAAGACACGGTGCGCGCCAACAACCTGTCGACAATGGAAGACGTGATCAACTACACCAAGGCCGGCGGCGGCTGCGCCTCGTGCCACGAAGGCATCGAGGAGATTCTCGCCAAGGTGTTGGCCGAGCGCGGCGAAACCTTCAAGGCGGTGCCGGTGAAGCTCGACAAGGAAGCGCCCAAGCCCGGCAAGCTCACCAACCTCGAGCGCATCCGCCGCATCGAGGCGGTGCTGGAATCGGTGCGCCCGCAACTGCAGCGCGACCACGGCGACATCGAACTGGTCGACGTCGACGGCAAGACCGTCTACGTCAGCATGACCGGCGCCTGCGCCGGTTGCCAGATGGAAGCGCTGACGCTGCAGGGCATCCAGACGAAGCTGATGGAAGAGCTGGGCGAACTGATCAAGCTCGTCCCCACCCGCGCCGGTTCGCTGGCGCGCGCCACCAGTCAGCCCTAAGGAGTCAGTCATGGAAGGCATCTACCTCGACAACAACGCCACCACCCGCGTCGACCCCGCCGTGGTGGAGGCCATGCTGCCCTACTTCACCGAGCAGTTCGGCAACCCATCGTCGCTGCACAGCTTCGGCAACAAGGTTGGGCTGGCGGTGAAGAAGGCGCGCATGCAGGTGCAGGAACTGCTGGGCGCGGAGCACGAATCCGAGATCATCTTCACCTCGTGCGGCACCGAGTCGGATTCCACCGCGATTCTCTCCGCGCTGAAGGCCAACCCCGAGCGGCGCGAGATCATCACCACGGTGCTGGAGCATCCGGCGATTCTGTCGCTGTACAGCCAGCTGGAGAAAGAGGGCTATACCGCGCATTACCTGAAGGTCGACGGCAAGGGCCGCGTCGACATGGACGAATACAAACGCCTGCTGTCCGACAAGGTCGCGGTGGTGTCGGTGATGTGGGCCAACAACGAAACCGGCAGCTTCTTCCCGGTGCTGGAAATGGCCGAGCTGGCCAACGCCGCCGGCGTGATGTTCCACACCGACGCGGTGCAGGCGGTGGGCAAGGTGCCGATCGACCTGAAGAACAGCAAGATCGACATGCTGTCGCTATCGGGCCACAAGCTGCATGCGCCCAAGGGCATCGGCGTGTTGTACCTGAAGCGCGGCGTGCGCTTCCGTCCGTTATTGAGAGGCGGCCACCAGGAACGCGGCCGCCGCGCCGGGACCGAGAACACCGCTTCCATCGTTGCGCTGGGCAAGGCTTGCGAAATGGCGCTGGCGGCAATGGAACACGAAAACACCGAAGTGCGCCGCCTGCGCGACAAGCTCGAAGCCGGCATCCTTGCCAAAGTGCCGCACGCCTTCGTCACCGGCGACGCCAGCAACCGCCTGCCCAACACCAGCAACATCGCGTTCGAATACATCGAAGGCGAAGCCATCCTGCTGCTATTGAACAAGTTCGGCATCGCCGCCAGCTCGGGCTCCGCCTGCACCTCCGGTTCGCTCGAACCCAGCCACGTGATGCGCGCGATGGGCATTCCCTACACCGCCGCACACGGCACCACCCGCTTCTCGCTGTCGCGCTACACCACGGAAGAGGAGATCGACCGCGTCATCCAGGTGGTGCCGGAGATCGTGGCGCAACTGAGGAAGCTATCGCCCTACTGGGGCGAGAACGGGCCCTCGGCCGAGCCGGAAAAGGACTTTGCGCCGGTGTATGCCTGATCGGGTTTGTGCTTATTGAGTAGGGCGCAATAGAGGCGCAAGCCGTATTGCGCCCTGAGCCCATGCGGCGCAATGCCCTTTATGCCCTCTGGGTATTCGGTTATTGCGCCCTACGCTTGCTACGCTTGCTGGGGCGAGAACGGGCCCTCGGCGGAGCCGGAAAAGGACTTCGCGCCGGTGTATGCCTGATCGAGTTTGTGCTTATTGAGTAGGGCGCAATAGGCGCAAGCCGTATTGCGCCCTGAGGGCACAAGCGCCGGATGCCTGGCCAATGCGGCGCAATGCCCTTCGGTTATTGCGCCCTACGATTTGCTACTTTCGTCGCGGGTCCGGCCGCTATCCCGGCGACACGATGGCCTGCACGTGATCCGCTTTATTGCGCCTGACCGAGCTGCTCGCGCAGCTTGTCCAGGGCGCCCTGCTCGGCGCGGACGCTGAAGAACGCGCCTTCATCGTCGGCGCGTTCCGCCAGTACCTCGCAGCGCGCGAAGATTTCCCCGCGCAGCTGCTGGGCCGACCAGGGCAGAAACAGCTCGGCCTCGACCAGATCCTTCTGGAAAAACGCAACGATCGCCCGATGCAACTTCGCGACGTCGTCAGGGCGGCGCGCGCTCATCACGATGCAGCCGGGGTACTTGTCGTGCAGCGCGGCTTCGCATTCGGCCTGCGCCGTAGCATCGCCGACGTGATCGATCTTGTTGAAAATGCGGATGCGCGGCACATCCTGCGCCTCGATCTCGTTGAGGACGTCTTCGGTGGCTTCGATCTGCCGTTCGAAGCCGGGGTCGCCGGCGTCGATGACGTGGAGCAGCAGCGACGCATCCAGCGCTTCTTCGAGCGTGGACTTGAACGACGCGACCAGCCCATGCGGCAGGTTCTTGATGAAGCCCACCGTGTCGCTGACCAGCACGCGCGGAATGCTCTCGGGATACAGGGTGCGCACGGTGGTGTCGAGCGTGGCGAACAGCTTGTTGGCGACCAGCACCTCGCTTCCCGTCAGCGCGCGCATCAGGGTGGACTTGCCCGCGTTGGTGTAGCCGACCAGCGCCACGCTGGCGAGTCCCTGGTGCGCCTGCCGCCGCGCGCGCTGCGTCTTGCGATCCGCGTCCATCGCAGTGATTTCCTTCTGCAGTTCGGCGATGCGGTCGCGGATCTTGCGTTTGTCCAGTTCGGTGTGCGATTCGCCCGCACCGCGACCGCCGACGCCGCTACGCTGTCGCCCCTGCGGGCCGGCGAGCTTCGCCATCTCGCGCAGGCGCGGCGCCATGTAGCCCAGGCGAGCGATCTCGACCTGCGCGCGCGCAGCGGGCGAGCGTGCGTTGCGGTGAAAGATCTCGAGGATGACCATGGTGCGGTCCATCACTTCGCAGCCGACCTCCTTCTCGAGGTGGCGTGCCTGCGACGGCGAGATCTCATGGTCGACGAAAATGAAATCGATCGGCTCGGGCGAGACCTCGTCTTCCAGGCCCTCGACGAATGTGGAGAGCCGATGCAAAGGGTTCTGCGGCTCGGAGTCGGATTCCGTTTCATTGCCCGATTCGCCGCTAACAAAATGGCGTATCTCCTGCCGCTTGCCGACGCCCAGATACGCCGTCGAGTCGAAGCTGGAACGTTTCTGCGTGAATGTGCGGGTGACCTTGACGCCCAGCGTCTTGGCAAGCTCGCGCAGCTCGGTGAGCGACGCCTCGAACTCGACGTCACTCACGCCCGGCAACTGCACCGCCGCCGCGACGGCGTAGCGGGGCTTTTCCTTCTCGTCTTGTTGCATTCGGCATGGCTTCTGTTGAACGGGCAAGGCCGGATAGTACCCGCCTATGCAGTCGCCGCCGTGATGGCGCGTCCATCAGCCCGTTTGTAGCAAACCCGACGAAGCCCGATTCGGCGTGCCATTGCCTACCGGGGTTGGGCCAGGCCCAGCACAAATTCACCTTGTAATTCATGCGGATACGTTTTCATCCCGTCTGGCATACGGCTTGCTGATATCCAGGCATCTGCCGAATGAATGGATTTCGACCCAGCCATGAACCGCACCATCATCATCGACGACACTACTCTGCGCGACGGAGAACAGACCGCCGGCGTGGCCTTCACGCTGGACGAGAAGCTTGCGATTGCCGGGCGTCTCGATGCGATGGGGGTGCCGGAGCTGGAAGTGGGCATCCCCGCGATGGGCGAGGCCGAGCGCGAGAGCATCCGCGCGGTGGCGGACCTTGAGCTGAATTCGAAGCTGGTGGTGTGGAGCCGCATGCGCGAAGCCGACATCGATGCCTGCCGCGATCTCAGGGTTCAGCTGATCGACGTGTCGATCGCGGTGTCCGACCTGCACATCACGCGCAAGCTGAAAAAGGACCGAGCCTGGGTATTGCAGGCGATCCGCGACATGGTGCCGCGCGCGCTCGATCTGGGGCTGGAGGTCATCGTCGGTTGCGAGGACGCCTCGCGCGCCGATCAGGATTTTCTGCTGCAGGTGGCCGAGGCGGCGCAGGAAGCCGGCGCACGCCGCCTGCGTTACGCCGACACGCTGGGGGTGATGGAACCCTTCGGCGTGCACGAGGCCATCGCCACCCTGCGCAGCACGGTCGATCTGGAAATCGAAATGCATGCGCACGACGACCTCGGCCTGGCGACCGCCAACACGCTGGCCGCCTGCCGCGCTGGCGCCACGCACGTCAACACCACGGTCAACGGGCTGGGCGAGCGCGCCGGCAATGCGCCGCTGGAAGAAGTCGCACTGGGGCTGGCGAAGCTGTATGGCTTCCATACCGGGGTCGACCTCAGCCTGTTTCCGGTGCTGTCGGACACGGTGGCCGACGCCGCAGGCCGGCCGGTGGCCTGGCAGAAGAGCGTGGTCGGCGCCGGCGTGTTCACCCACGAATCCGGCATCCACGTCGACGGCCTGCTGAAGGACCCGGCGACCTACCAGGGCTTCGATCCGAGCGAAGTGGGCCGCACCCACACGATGGTGGTCGGCAAGCATTCCGGCTCGCACGGCATCATCGCCGCCTATGCGCGCATGGGCCTGACGCTGAGCCCGGCGGAAGCACGCGAACTGCTGCCCGACATCCGCGTGTTCGCCGAGCGCGCCAAGCGCTCGCCGGCCGACCACGAACTGCTGTTCCTGTACCAGCGCATGATCGGCCGCCATGTGCCGAGTGCGCTGCACTGAGGAGACGGATATGGATGAGGCCATGCACCCCGACGAACCCCTGAGCGCCGCAGCGGCAACGCCCGGCCTGTTTGCGCTACTCGGCGAAGACATCGCCTGCGTGTTCCAGCGCGATCCGGCGGCGCGTTCGCGCTTCGAGGTCGTCACCACCTATCCCGGCGTGCACGCCATCCTGATGCAACGCATCGCGTACCGTTTGTGGAACGCAGGGCTGCGTTATCCGGCGCGGCTGCTGTCGTGGTTCGCGCGGCTGCTGACCAATATCGACATCCATCCCGGCGCGACCATCGGCCGCCGCTTCTTCATCGACCACGGTGCCGGCGTGGTGATCGGCGAGACCGCCGAGATCGGCGACGACGTCACCCTGTATCACGGCGTCACCCTGGGCGGCACCAGCTGGAACAAGGGCAAGCGTCATCCCACTTTGGGCAACAACGTGGTGATCGGCGCCGGCGCCAAGGTGCTGGGGCCGATTGCGCTGGGCGATCACGTGCGCGTCGGCGCCAACTCGGTGGTGGTGAAGGATGTGCCCGCTTACCGCACGGTGGTGGGCATTCCCGGCCGCGTGGTGCTGCGCCAGGACGAGGGCGGCGCCAGCGCGCTCGGCATCAATCTCGACCATCACCTGATTCCCGACCCGGTGGGCAAGGCGATTGCCTGCCTGATGGAACGCATCGAGGTGCTGGAGACAACGCTGCGCCAGCAGGGCGAGCCGGTCGACGGGCAGTGCCAAGAACCTGTCCCGGCAAGTTTCATACCCTTCGGCGCCCCGATTTGGGATGCAGCGCAAGGCGTGTCGAGGAGACATTGGTCATTCCAAGGCGACGAGACGCAACACAGCGATGCGCCCAAATCGGGGCGCCCCTCCGGGTTGTGGCCAGAAACGGCGCCTGCAGCGTTGCGAAGCTTGCCAATGGAACAACCATTGGCCGCGCTCCGCGCCTTGCATTCATCCGTTTCTGGCCGCAACGAAGGGTATGAAACTTGCCGGGAC
>DILD01000065.1:0-1700 GCA_002424845.1 Thiobacillus denitrificans
AACGATCACCTTCAACGAGATAACCGGCGTCTACGACGTCACCTACGTCCAGTACGCCAGCCTGCAGGGCTCGCTCATCGAGGCCTCGGGCTCAACCATGGGCACAAGCGGCGGCAATGGCGACGATCTCCTCCTCACCTTCGGCACCGGCACCGAGACCTTCAGCGCGGTGGTGACTGGCGAAAACTATCTCGACGGCACCACCACCACGATCAACACCAACAACAAGTACATCGGGGCCGCCAACAACCTGATGAACGCCGGCGAACGCGTCACCCTGGACTTTGGCAGCAGCGGCAACGCCGTTTCGTCCATGATGATTTCGTTCTTCAACTTCGACAGCTCGTCGAAAACCGCGCCGGACGAACTGATGATCACCGGCACCACGGTGGAAGGCGACACCTTCAGCTACTACATCACCAATGCCGATCTGGATGCCAACGGCATGTACACCATCACCGCACCGGGGGGCGCGCTGATCAAGGAGCTCGTGTTCGAATCGGGCAGCCAGAGCTCATTCAAGCTGGGCATCGAATCCGTCAGCGCCGTGCAATACGACCCTGACTTCCAGCTCGATCTCACCTACCAGCTGACCGATGCGGATGGCGACAGTGCCACCGGCACCATCTCCCTCACCCTCGCAGGCAACGACGCCATCATCGGAACCCCCGACAACGACGTCCTCACCGGAAGCGACTACAACGACGTCCTCAGCGGCGGTGACGGCAACGACACCCTCATCGGTGGCGCAGGCAACGACGTCCTCATCGGCGGCAAAGGCAACGACACCCTCACGGGCGGACTGGGGGCTGATGTATTCAAATGGTCGCTCAACGATGGCGGCACCACCGCCACCCCCGCAGTCGACACCATCACCGATTTCGACATCACGCCAAACAGCGACAAGCTCGACCTGCGCGACCTGCTGGTGGGCGAAACCCATGTCGGCACCAACCCCGGCAACCTTGCCCAGTACCTCAGCTTCTCGTACGACGGCGCCCAGACCATCGTCTCCGTGAAAACGGAAGGCAGCCTCACCGCCTCGCCCGACCAGCTGATCCACCTGCAAGGCATCGACCTGACCGCCGGCAACACCCTGAGCGCCGACGCCATCATTCAGAGCCTGCTCACCAACGGCAAGCTGATTACCGACTGATGATCGCCCACGCAAACAAAGGAACAGGCCATGCCGCCATACGTCACACGCGATAAACAGGGGCAGATCACCTCAGTAAGCCTGCAGCCCGACCAGGGCGCCAGCGAAGTCGCGACCGGCTCGCCCGAACTGCTCGACTTCATGAGAAAAGTCGCCCTCGAACACGGCACCCTGCTGGAATCCGACATGCACCTCGTGCGCGTGCTCGAAGACCTCATCGACCTCCTCATCGCCCGCGACCTCATCCGCTTCACCGACCTGCCCCTGCCCGCCCAAGACAAACTCATGGAACGCCGCTCCATGCGCGAATCCCTCAGCGGACTCGAACTCCTCAGCAACAACGGCGACGAAGAAACCATCTAGCCCCGCCCGCCCAACGGTAGCCCCCCCTTGCAGGAGGGGCGCCTTTATGCCCTCTGGGTGCCCGTCCTTTATGCCCTCTGGGTATTTATGCCCTCTGGGTATTTATGCCCTCTGGGTACGATTACGCACGTCAGCGCTCCGCCACCGCCAGCAATCGCCCCGATTCGCGCTGTGGCATCCC
>DILD01000065.1:1736-1898 GCA_002424845.1 Thiobacillus denitrificans
CCCCATCGCCCCGAGGCGGGGCTCCTACAACAACACACTCCTTGCAATGGTTCCCACAACACCACTGGCCCTTGTGAAACCCTGTGGGAGGGGGCCTTTATGCCCTCCGGGTGCTCGCCCTTTATGCCCTCTGGGTACGATTCGCGCTGTGGCATCCCCCGT
>DILD01000065.1:2005-3852 GCA_002424845.1 Thiobacillus denitrificans
GCCTTGCCCTTTATGCCCTCTGGGTATTTATGCCCTCTGGGTACGATTACGCACGTCAGCGCTCCGCCACCGCCAGCAATCGCCCCGGGGGCGGGGCTCCCACAACAACTCGCTCCTTGTGCAATAGCTCCCCCACCCCCCCTACAACCACACCGCATCCCAATGCGGGTAATCCCCCAAACGCTCCACCAGCCCCGCCCGCAAGGGATTGGCCGCAATGTAACGGCCAACCCCTGCCAGCGCCTCATCCTCGCGCAGCGCATGGTCATGAAACCCATCCTGCCACATGCGCCGACCCAGCCGGTGCGCGGTAACCGCCTTGATCGCCCCCACCACCTTCGACAGCGGCGTCGCCATCCCCAACTGCATCAGCCAGTGAAAATGATCCGGCATCACAACAAAAGCCAGCGTCATCGCCTCATCGCGCAACTGCGCCTCCCGCAGCGCGCCGATCAACACACGCGCCGAATGGAAATCCGAAAAAACCGGCTCGCGCCGCAAAGTCACCGCCGTCACGCAATAAAAATGGCCAGGTATGGAAACCCGGCCCTTGCGTAAATCATTCGCATGCGGCTTGACGCGCCCCGTCGGCATCTCATCCCCCGCCATAACCCCTCCCCTTGCGACAGAACCGTGAAGATCCCCATGGAGGGGCTTCTATAACAGCTTAGCCCCTGTGAAATTTTGTGGGAGGGGCCTTAGCCATCCAAATACCACAGCCCCCCCTTTTTTGTGGGAGGGGCGCCTCGCCCCGATTTTCAGCACCGCGCATCCGCCCGCAATCGCCGCCGAGGGCGGGGGAGCATGGCTGTTGCTGCTTTAGCAGCTTACAGACATGGCCTACCCCTTGCGGGGCTCCCACAACAACTCACTCCTTGCAATGGCTCCCACAACACCACCGGCCCCAGCCCCCCCTTGTGGGAGGGGCGCCCTCGCCCCGATTTTCAGCACCGCGCATCCGCCCGCAATCGCCCCGAGGGCGGGGCTCCCACAACACCACCGGCCCCGGCACCTGAAAGGCATCATAAAAGCAGGTGCCCCCTCCTGAAACCACAACGAAATCTAGAAATGCTTAGGCAAACCTGCCTGCTTCAGAACAGCATTGGCGGTATGGCGTGATTTGATTTTATTGTCTACCGGAAAGCGAACACCGGTATGCGGCGAATGCCAAATGTCGTGGTCGCCCTTGCCATGGCGCTCAAAAGTACACCCGGCTTTCTCAAGCAACCGCTTCAGTTCAATAGCGAAGTTTCCACCCATCAGCAAGCCGCACGGCTCACGACAGAAAATTTACGCGCCAGCAATTCGAACGGAACCTCCGGCCCCATCGGGTAACCGTTCGCATCCAGCAATTCCGGGATCATCACGTCCAGCTTCAGAGACAGCAGTTCCAGCGTCTCAGCTTCCGTAGCCAGACCGGGCACATCATCCGACGTAGCCACCCAGACATTGGCATCCGGATCCCATTCCGCCCGCACAAACAAAACCTTGGTCATATCGTCTTCCCATTCAACGAAACCCAGTTTAGGCCAAGTTCCGCACAGCATCCAGCCTTTCAACCGAATCCACACCTCTGTTGGGAGAGGCGCCTTTATGCCCTCTGGGTACGATTCGAGCGCCAGCACCATGCAGCTGCCAGCAATCGCCCCGAGGCGGGGGAGCATGGCTGTTGCTGCTTTAGCAGCTTACAGACATGGCCTACCCCTTGCGGGTGCTCCTACAACTCTCAGCGTCCCATTTTTTGTGGGAGAGGCACCTTTATGCCCTCTGGGTACGATTCGAGCGCCAGCACCATGCCACCGCCAGCAATCGCCCCGAGGGTGGGGGAGCATGGCTGTTGCTGCTTT
>DILD01000065.1:3897-4022 GCA_002424845.1 Thiobacillus denitrificans
GCGGGTGCTCCTACAACTCTCAGCGCTCCATTTTTTGTGGGAGGGGCGCCCCGCCCCGATTTTTCAGCGCCCCGCCACCGTCCGCAATCGCCCCGAGGGCGGGGGAGCATGGCTGTTGCTGCTTT
>DILD01000065.1:4047-28798 GCA_002424845.1 Thiobacillus denitrificans
GCGGGTGCTCCTACAACTCTCAGCGTCCCATTTTTTGTGGGAGGGGCGCCCCGCCCCGATTTTCAGCGCTCCGCCACCGCCAGCAATCGCCCCGAGGGCGGGGCTCCTACAACTCCACTCTCGACTCACACCCACCCCCTCAACCAGTAATAAACAATCGCCGAGTATTCGAATCCGATCACTCGTGCGGTATGTCCTTTGATATTCCAGACTGGCTCCGTCGAAGGCGTATCCAGTGCCGGGGCCACGACCAGGTCGATCTCGGGGGCGAGGCGGTTCCAGACCAGGGTGGCCCGGCGGGAGTGATAGGGGGCGGTCACGAACAGCGCCTTTCGCAAGCCCAGCGACTTCAGCGTTGCCGCCGTCATCAGAACATTTTCCCGCGTACTGGAAGGCACCCCCTCGACCAGGGTGATCGCCGAACCCGGCACGCCCGCCGTCATCAGCAGCGAGCGGATCACCTCAGTTTCGGAAAACGTCTGCCCCTTGCCGGACGACAGAACGATTCTTTCGCCATAGCCCGCGCGATAAAGACGCAGCGCATCCTGCGCCCGCTTCTGATAACTGTTGTTCACATAGGCCGCCTCGCCATCCCCGCTGAACACCACAATCGCATCCCGCGGCCTTTCGGCCTGCCGCACCACCAGCTGCTCCCCAGCCCACCACACCAGCGGCGTATGAAAAGCCAGCACATAGCCCCCCGCCGCCACCGCCGCCGCCTTGTAAAAACGAATCCGCCCCCGCCGATACACCCCCAGCAAACGATCCTGCCAGCGCGCCCCCTGGCTGCGCTTCCCGGCAAGCACACCGTCAATCGCCGCCACAATCCCCGCAAAACGCTGCTCCCAGCTATTCGCCCGCGCCGCCTCGATACGGCGCGTCCGGGCCGCCTCATCCCGCTGCCCCAACGCCAACCGAATCGCCGCCACAAACTCCCCGGGCGTATCCGCCAGCGCCAGCACCTCCCCGTAACGCTCGGCATACAACCGCACCTCGCGCATATCCGTCGCCACCACCGCCGTCCCCATCGCCAGATACTCGTTCAACTTGCACGAATACACCGCATCCGTGAACGCATTGCGCACATAGGGAATCAGCGCCACATCAAACGCCTTGATATAGGCCGGCACCTCCGCATGCGGCCGCTTGCCCAGCAAATGGATATTGGGGCACGCGCGCAACGCCGAAACATCCGCAAACTCCGGCCCCACCAGCACGAACGAAGCCTCCGGAAAAGCCCGCGCAGCCTGCACCAGCAAAGCCTGATCGAAAACCGCACTGATCGCCCCCACATAGCCGATCAGCGGCCGGGGCAGCGAAACCAAATCCGCCGGAAGCCCCGCAAGCTCGCGCGCCGCCTCGAACTTCTGGAAATCCACCCCGGCCGGAAACAGGAATGCCTGCCGGTTGAACGGAGCCACCCGCTCCATCAGGGCATGTGAAATGCAGAACACCGCATCGACCTTCGACAAGAACACATCCTCATGCCGGCGCAGCCTGGCCGCCCCGCTCGACCCCCCCGGCATATCGTTGGCGCAGTAATAAATCACCGCCAGCGGATCGATATCCTCGATCACCCGCTGCACCAGCGGCGTCGGCAAAAACGAAATCAACACCGGATCGTGAAAGCGGTTCACCCGCATCCACTTGTCGATGGCGCCGGACATCAGAAAGCGGTTGATCCAGAGCGCAAGCCTCATGTACGGAAACGGCAAAATGAGCGGCGAAAAAACCGTCAGGCTTTCGCGCGCATCGTGAAAACCGCGCGTGCTTCTGAACCAGTTGCGAATGCGGCCGACGATTCGGCCCAGATCGCCCACACGCGGCGCACGCACCCCCGTATTCTCGACAAACAACACGCGATGCCCGGACTCCACCAGCGAAGTGGCGAGCTGCTGGTGCATCTGCCAGTTCTCGGCCCAGTCAATCGACGAGACGACAATAAAACTGCGATTTGAATTCAGGATGGCCATTGGGCAAATCAGTTATCAATAAGCGTTCACAGAACAGGCAGGCCCAGCCAGATATGCGCCTTATTCAGCGCCTGATATCCCGTACGGTTACGGGACAGGAAAGCCTTGAAACGATCGGATGGAACCCCCGTCATCCGCCATGACCGAATGGCAAGCCGGCGCACACCGCATCGCATGAACACATTACCTGCAATCGATCCTGCGCGCCCGGCATCCGATCGTTTCAGATAATCGAATAGCAGCTCTTCCGCACTCGTATCGTCATCGACCTTGTTCAAGGCTTCCAGCAGCGAATCCAGCTCAGGCTGATCAATCAAGCCCGCATGCCGGATAGCGGCGACAACGGCATAAACGCTCTGCAGAGCAATCCGGGAGGAGGTAATCGACGCTGCGGACTGCCGCCATGCATAAAGCCTGGCCGGCAGATTCGCCACCGTGCCCATACTGGACAGCCTCAGCCAAAGATCGAAGTCCTGCGCATATCGAAAGCGCGCGTCATAGCCGCCGACCCGATCATAGGCATCGCGCCTGAACATCGTTGAACCATGCGTAAAGACATTGCCATAGGGAAGCAGGCGCCTGATAAGCGCCTGGCGGCAAACAAGCCTGTTGGCCCTCAACACATTCCCGCTCGCATCGACGCTGTATCGGCCTGTTCCGACCATCACGCAATCCCGGTTTGCTTCCAGAAACCCGAATTGCGCGGACAGCCTTGCCTGCATGGAGTAGTCATCCGCGTCTTGCCGGGCAATATATTTGCCGGACGCCGAATGGGTCGCCGCAATCAAGGCTCGCGTCAGCCCGATGCCTTGCGTATTCCCAAGGTACTTGATCCGCGAATCCTGCCGCTGCGCATGCAGGACAATCGCCTCACTGCCGTCGGTCGAGCCATCGTTAACCACGACCAGTTCGAAATCCGGGAAGTCCTGACCCAGAATGCTGTCCAGTGCCTGTTTTAAATGTGCTGCCTCATTGTAAAAAGACATCACAACCGAAATCGAAGGACTCATCCGCTTACCCAAAGCCAACCCCGGCCAAACAACCGTCCGGGCAAACTAGCACCTTGCCCAACCATCAGGCAAAAGCCCCTTGAATCCCCAGGAAGACATGCCGTGGCGCTTCTCGAAGCCCGGCGCAAAAACCCGCTTGCGCTCATTGGCGCATAACCAGGCGCCCCACCAGCTAAAAGTGCTATTGGCAATAATAAAGTGCTGGCACAGCGTCATTAGCCATAAATCCGCGTAAGCGTGATCGTCGCCCGCATTATTCATCACGCATGTAACCCGCTCATCCGCCAGCGGAATGACAGCCCTTGCCGCCTCCGGATTGTCCGAGAAAACAAAATAGTGCGCATCCGGCACGTGCTGCTCCATCAAGGCCACAGCGCGATGATAGTAGTCGGTTGACGCATTATTCCCCGCAGCAGATTCGGCGGGCGCATCAAAAAAACGCACATGCACTGCCACGGCCACGGTTCCCTGAATGTGGGCCGCCACGGCGAGATTGACAGGATCGGAAGGGGGCCGGATCTGCAGATCGGCTCGAATGGTTTTTTCAGCGTCCTTGAAATAGCCTTCGCCTTGCCAATAGCCCTCAAGATAAACAACGCCCCGGGGCCTCACCTGGAGCAGACGCGTATCGAAATCGACCGTCTCCTGCCGGATGTATTTGCGCTGTTCGAACGGGCGAAGCCGGCCGAGCGCCAGAAGAATCCTGCGACGCAGACGGGGGAAAGGCTGCAAGCGTTCCGCCGCAGTAGCCTTGCGACAAGGAATGTTGAAATGATCCAGCTGATAGCTGCGCCTGTGTTTGTAGTCGCGCGCAAAACCACTTACATCATCGAGCACCAGCTCCGCATCATTCACGAGCGCAAGTCGACGGGCAGCTGCGTAAGTAAAGAGCTGATTGCCCATCCCTCCCAAAACCCTGGCTACGACTTTATTCATTGAACAGGATCATTTCTTAATGGCCACACAATGCCAGCCAAAGCAGGCGAGGTCCGTGGCTGCCACTTTGCCCCGGATAGCGAAATAGGCTGCGCCCAAAAGAACCAGCATATAAGCCAACGGCCAACTCCAGTTGCCGCGTTGACGCTCCAGACCGCCAAGCCGCCTCAGCTCCTGGTGCAGCCAGGCGAACCAATCGCCGTTAGCAGTCAGTTCAATAATTTCAAATCCACGATTTTTCAGATGGTGCTCATACCAGTAACGCGAAAAACCACTGCAAAAATGGTAAGGCGCCATATGAACCAGCGAAGAAAAAGGCGCGGTCAGAATCAACCGCCCCCCCGGTGAAAGCAAACGCGCGAACTCGTCCAGAGCCAATACGGGATCAGGCACATGCTCCAGCACCTCGCTGCACAGAACAGCATCAAAGCTTCCATCCGGGGCGGGAATGGCCGTGATATCGCTCATCAGATCGATTCCAGACGTGTCCCATGTCTCATTCTGGAGTCCATCCGTATTCCCTGCCCCCTGCCCGGCATACAGGCAAAAATCCTGCGAAACATAGTTCAGATGCGAACAGAATTTTCGATTCTTCAATTCGCCCGCCCCTGCATCCAGGATACGCAAGCCTTCCGGCAATGCGGCGAGAGTCGCTTCAAGCCAGTTCTGACGATTGCGTTCATTCACATCAACGGACATCACGAACATTCCAGTTTCATAGAGAGACAACGATCTGGGCGCTGCATTTGATTCAGGCTAATCAATACGGATGCTCAATTGATCCCGCACATAATCGTACGTGCATCGTGAAGCGGACACATCTTGCACAAGCAATCCCCCCGTTCTCGCCCCGGCATCCTGCGCATAGCCAAACAAATCCCGCTCCCGGCCATACAAGGATTCGACCTGTTGCAGCAACTCGTCCGAGTAGTAGTCCGTCAAGACAGACACCGGGGCCGACCGCTTCCTCTCTGCAGGCACGTAGGGGTAACCCAGAGTCTCCATAAACGCCGCCATGTCAGCATCCAGCATTTCAATTCTGTTTATCCAGCTCACAATCAGTCTTCCTGACTGGTCGAACAGCTGCGGATACAGAAACTTTCTGGAAGGCCATGCGTCGTCGCGATCCATGATGGCACGCATCAAATAATCGAATCCCTTGCTGGCCGCCTTGAAATCATAGTGATCGCGATTGTGGTAATGGCCATGCCCGATCACATGGTGATAGTAAGACCGGAAGAACGTGACCGGATCGCGTACGGTCGCGAACAGGCAATGATTCGGGTGGGGCCTGTAGCGTGTCCCGACCAGCCCTTTCGGCACGAAATCATCGCTCAAGTCTTCGCGTAAAAGCGCATGCCCCAATGTGACGAAGCCATTTTCCGGGAAGCAGGTTTTCACATAAGTGCCGCCGGTTTTGGGAATATGAACGAATACAACCACCCGCTTTCCCGCCAACCGTGCGTGCAGACTGGCTCTGGCAAAGGCAATCCATCTTCTCGGATGAAGATCGCACCTGTCTGCCCAATATCGCAGGATGCCGCCACTGTTACCGATCCCGTTTGAATAAAGGGAATGGTATCTGGCCCACTCATAATGCTTTACGGCCACGCACCCATCCCATCAAACGATAATACGCACGCGCAAAGTATTCCTCGACCAGGCAGGCACACTCTCGCAGGCCCAGCCTTGGCGGACGATGCGTTGCGAGTGCCTCCAGCAGCTGAGGGAACATGTCTAGTCCCTATATCTCAACAGCCGGGCAGGATTTCCGACCACGATTGAAAACGCATCGACATCTTTTGTGACGATACTGCCCGCACCGATGATCGCACCGTCGCCAACCGTGACCCCTTCGGTGATGACACTATTGGCTCCAACCCAGACATCAGAGCCGATTTCAATCTTGCCTTTTGTTTTGCTGACTTGATAGACCATGGGAACACCATTGCGCTCGGTCCCATACGACCCACCAGCGATCACCACATTGGGGGCGATCATGACATCATCTCCAATCGTCACCCGCCCCATGATGTGCGAGCACCTGCCGAGCCGCACATTCCTGCCAAGCGTCACCGTACCGCCAACGGATGCCGACTGACGTATCACGCACGATGGGCCAACCACCAGGTTTTTCTTGTTTCGCATCTGAGCGAGTGGTGAGATATACGCGCTAGGCGATAGCTGTTTATAACTCCAGCCATAAGCGACGTAATAGGCAAGCCGATAGGCCCAACTGACAGCCCGACCGACTGCCTTTCTCATGAAATCAATCATAACCAAGCGTACTGATGAAGTCGCCCATGTTGGCCATCACTTTATCCAGTTGCGCCGGGCCGATAATTTCTTTCCACTGTCCCACCATTCCCTTACTGAAGGTTTGGGATCTGGGATCGAAAATGGTTTCAACCACTTCATCCAGCCTTGAATGGATCACTGAGAAGCCAATATGCCTGCATATCCCCATTGCGGCATCACGCTGGCGCGACTTGCATCCCCCTCCCTTCGGGCCCACCAACGACTCAAAGGTAGTTGAGTAGACTCGCTGATCGCCCAGCCAGCCCATCATGCGTTCAATTCTGTCTCTTAGCGGCGCAGAAGCAAAGTTTCCGCGTTTCGCCCCTCTCAGCACCTGTTCCAGCGCTGCATCCATGCTCATCCGCTTAAAGTCTTCATGAAAGGGGAGTTCCTTATTGCTCTTTTCATAATTTATAAATGAAATGATGACGTCTCTTGGGTCTCTATGAATATTGAGTATCTTGAAATCATGGAGATGTATAAAATCGGCAAGCTCTGTGCTGTAAGGCAGGTGGCTAGAGATAAAGCATCCATCCGGAATCGAACTCAAACGGCCATGAAGCCATTCTTTGCTCACGGCATTGCCTTTGATATCCAGATCAATCCAGAATCCGATTTCATTTTGTTTTGGTCGACGCTGCCGTTTTTGCCAGTTCCGGAAAGGATTTCGGTTCGTTTCCCTGACCTGCGCACCCGTCAGCCCTGGCACTGACTCGATAAAGCCCAGCCGCTCAAGAAAGGTGCCCAGCAAGTGGGTCCCTGACTTGGGAAGAGAGTTAACCAGTACTTTCATTTTCGTCTCAATGCCATGCTCTTCGCCAAGCTCAGAAATCCGGAAACAAAACATTGTCATACGGCACCCAATAAGGCGCATGCGTGCCATAAACCAGCCAGACAAACTGAACGGCCGCGTAGAAACCCAGCACGAACAGGAACACATAGATGCGCGGAACGATGCCCTTCAACAATTCGGGCAAGCGCGACCAGACAACCAGCTGAAGGGGGATCAGGTACAAGGCCATGCGATCCACTGCGGTGGAGGCCACCGCCACCAGCGGCACGCAAACCAGGGCAAGCAGGGCGAACAACCCCCACAACCAGCGGTCTTCGTAAAGCCTGCCCCATTTTTTCCAGAACAGAAACAGGATCAGCGCGGGGGGCAGATTCATCAGCACGCGAATCTGACCTCCGCTCGATTCCATGGTCTGCTCGACATACACCCGCATCAAAAATTCGGCCTGTTCCAGCACCAGCGTGCCTGCGGTCAACCCAACCAGCAAGGCCACGCCAAGCAATTTCACCCACAAACTGCTGCCCGGCCGCAACAAGCCGAATGCCAGAAACACAAAAGCGGTTTTATGAAACAGGCCGGCGACGATGACAGCCAGCAGAAAGGCCAGCACGCGCTTATCCAGCAGCAGGCCGAAAGCCGCCATCAAAATGCCCAATGCAGCGGCTTGGCGCGTGTAGCCCATGGCAACCACAATCACCAGATACGGCACGGCAACCGCAATGGCCAGCCACGGGTAAGGCTGCCTGCGGGCAAGCTTGATCAGCCCATAGGCAAACAGCGCCGCACAGACGGCGTTCACCCCATAAATGCCCGCCCCCACCGACAGCGAAGCCCAGCTCAGCAGGGTAAAACCGGCTTCCTTCCTGAAATCGAATAGCCCATCCCAGGATGTATCTTTCGCTATCTCAAGTCCTTCAAGATAGGTAAACCAGTCCCCCCCCACCTGATAGCGCAACCCGATGATCGCCACCAGAAACAGACCGAACACCTTCCAGGTCAACCCAGCCGTCCCGCCGCCAACCCTGCCCGTCAAGGCAAAGTAAGCCGGCACCAGAAACAGAAACCAGTAAAGAAGCATTTTTATCGTTGCCTTTCAGGCCCAAACACGTTTATTCATTTGTCTTGCTTGCCTTTTGTTGAGGGGGGGCACCCGCCTTTGTGGGAGGGGCCCTTTATGCCCTCTGTGTGCCGATAGCAACCCTTTGTGGGAGGGGCGCCCTCGCCCCGATTGCGCACGCCAGCATCATGCTACCGCCTGCAATCGCCCCGAGGGCGGGGGAGCGTGGTCGTTACCGCTTTAGCGGCTTACAACCACGGCCTACCCCTTGCGGGTGCTCCCACAACAGCGTCCTCACCTGTGGGAGGGGCGCCCTCGCCCCGATTTTCGCACTCTTGCAACCTTCACCCCATCGCCCCGGGGGCGGGGCTCCTACAACCCTTCAAGCCACGCCTGAAACATCAACACCGACCACAACCGATACCCATACGATGCCTGCCCGGACAAATGCGCTTTCCACGCAGCACGAATCGGCACCGGGTCGAGATAGCCTTCGCGCCGCAGCCGGTCTTCGCCCAGCAGGTTTTCCGCCCAGTCACGCAGCGGGCCGCGCAGCCAGGCATCCAGCGGTATCCCGAACCCCATCTTGGGGCGTTCCACCAGTTCGCGCGGCACGTGGCGATCCAGCAACCGGCGCAACAGCCACTTGCCCTGCCCGTTGCGAATCTTCATGTGCATGGGCAGCGACCAGGCAAACCCGATCACATCCCGATCCAGAAACGGCGCCCGCGTTTCCAGTGACACCGCCATCGCCGCACGATCCACCTTGACCAGAATATCGTCCGGCAAATAAGTCAGTCCGTCCAGCGCCATCATGCGCGCCACCGGATCATCCAGCCTGGGCCAGCGTTCCCGCGCATCCAGCAGATTGGGCGGCATGTGCCCGCCCACCACCATGCCGGCGGCATTCGGCCATTCGGACACCAGCGAAACATACAGATCGTCGATGCTGCGCATTTCGCGCAGGCGCCGGCCCAGCTTGTGCGCCTTGTCGCCCGGCAGGGCAATGCCCGCCGGCCCGGCCAGCCGATTCATCGCGCCGCTTGGCAAAGCCAGCAGTCCGGCCCCCAGCGCGCGTCGCACGGGCAAGGGCATCCAGCCCACCCGCTGCCACACCTTGGGGGCCAGAAAATAACGGTTGTAACCCCCAAACAGTTCATCCCCCGCATCGCCCGACAGCGCCACGGTGACATGCTGACGCGCCAGCTTCATCACCAGATGCGTCGGCAGTTGCGACGAATCGGCAAACGGCTCGTCGTACATCGACGGCATCTGCGGCACCAATGCCAGCGCGTCGGCGCCGCTCAGGCGCAGTTCGGTATGATCGGTGCCCAGATGCTTTGCCACCGCCCGCGCATGCGTGGCTTCGTCGTATTCGCGCTCGTCGAAACCGATGGTGAACGTGCGCACCGGCCGCGAACTGCCGGCCTGCATCAGCGCGGCAATCATGCTGGAATCCAGCCCGCCGGAAAGCAGCGCGCCCAGCGGCACATCCGCCACCATCTGGCCGCGCACCGCCGCCCCCAGATGCCGCTCCAGCGCATCCACCGCATCCTCGTCCGACCCGGCAAACGGATTGGCCACCCCGCGCTCGGCCACCTCACCCAGCGACCAGTAAGCCACCGGTTCGGCATCACGCTGATCGGGGCGCATCTGCAGCCAGGTGCCCGGCGGCAGCTTGTAAATCCCCTCATAAATCGAATACGGCGCCGGCACATAGTTATGCCGCAACAACAGCGCCAGCGCTCCCCGGTCGATGTCGGCCCTGAAAGCCGGATGCGCCTTCAGCGCCTTCAATTCGGAGCCGAACAGAAAGGTATCGCCCTGCCAGCCGTAATACAGCGGCTTCTCGCCCATGCGGTCGCGCGCCAGCGTCAGCGTGCGCGTTTCGCGATCCCACAAGGCAATCGCAAACATGCCCACGGCGTTGCCCAGGGTCTTCTCAATCCCCCAGGCCTCGAAACACGCCAGTAAGGTTTCGGTGTCCGAATGCCCGCGCCATGAGACAACCCCCCTCGCCCTCTGGGAGAGGGGATGGGGAGAGGGAATGTTTTCTAAATCCCGGCGCAGTTCCAGGTGGTTATAAATCTCGCCGTTGAACGCAATCACAAAGCGCCCGCTGGCCGATGCCATGGGCTGGTGGCCAGCGGGCGAAAGATCGAGGATGGACAAACGGCGATGGCCGAGTGCGATGCCTGCGGCCTCGTCCATCCAGACCCCGCCATCATCCGGCCCACGGTGAAGCAGTGTGTCCGCCATCCGGCGCACGGTCTGCTCAAGCCCCTGCCCCTGATTGCCGCCTAATTGCCCAGTTATCCCGCACATTTAATTTCAACGTCCCTATCCACAACATCCCCCACCTCTGTGGGAGGGGCGCCTCGCCCCGATTTTCGCAACCTCGCAACCCTCACCCCATCGCCCCGAGGCGGGGCTCCTACAACACCGCCCCCACACCACCGACCCCACCTATGGAAGGGAATCTGTGGGAGGGGCGCCTCGCCCCGATTTACGCGTGACAACCGATTTGATCAACTCAGCCAGCCTTGGCCCGGTCACCTGCAACGAATAATGCGTTTCCACCTTCAAGCGCCCCGCCTCGCCCATGCGCTGACGCAGGCTGGCATTGTCCAGAAGCGTGCGCAATGCCTGCGCCCATTCTTCGGTCGTTTCAGTCAAATAACCATTCACGCCCGGCTCGACAATCTCCCGGTTCACCCCAACGGGCGAAGCTATGACAGGCAGGCCGCACGCCATGTACTGAATCAGCTTGAAGCCGCACTTGCCGCGCTCCCAGGGCTCGTCGGGCAAAGGCATGATGCCCACATCGAATCGTCTCAGCTCATCCACCTCGGTCGCTTCGTCCCACGGCAGGACTTCTAGCGGCACGCCGGGCAGGTCGACCTGACCCGAGCCGATGAGTCGCACTCGCGCCTTGCCGTCCGCACATGCCAGGGCCAGCACAGGTGCAATCGCCTGCAAATACTTGGCTGTTGAGGGCGACCCGATCCAGCCGATGGTTAAAGGCTCTGCACACGCAGGCTTGGCCGGTGGCGCGGGATAGCGCGCCAGATCGATAACCGTCGGGATGATCTCGATCCTGGGCGCGCCCGCACGGCGCGCATAGTCGGCAAGATAGGCATTGCCCGCCGTCACCAGATGCGCGCCGCGCATGACATGGGCAATCTTGTTGCCCAGCAATCGACGTATCAGGCCGCTTCGGTGCTGATCGTACTGATGAAAAATCGCGTCATCGTAGTCAACCACATAAGGCACCCCCATCCAGCTCAACAAGCGCTCGGGCAATGCAAAGAAATATGGCAGCACTTCGTACTCAACCACGACCAGATCGAAACGTCGCACAGTGAGCAGGATAAATAAGCGCCGAAAGAGCGCGCCCAGAATGTCACGCAGCCACCACCGTCCCGTTTGATAACGATGAGTGAGATAGATTTCGTCGAACAGCGGCTCGACCCGACAGACAATCCCTGCCTGCTCGAACCAGGGCAAATATTGAAAAACCCGATAGCGACTGCTGGCCCCGTTGTGGGCGTACTTGGTCAGAAAGAGGACACGGCGAGGCGATGGGCTCATGCGTGCAAGGCATCCATCTCACGGTAAATCCGGTTGTAATGATGCCCCCCTTCTTCCAGCGAGAAATAGCGCAACGCAACCTCCCGGCAGCGTGCCCTGATATCAGGCACATTCGTCAGACTCAGCAGCTTTTCAATCGCCTCGCGCATGGCGGGTTCGTCGAAGCTGCCTAGCGCGACACCTACCTGTTCGCTTGCCAGAATCGTGGCCATGTCGCCCACACCGCTATTGCCCAGGCAGGGCACGCCGCACCCCAGGAATTCGCCCAGCTTGGTCGGGGCCGATGCGGTTTTTGAGTAAACGGGCTTGATGAAGAAAATGCCCGCATCCATCCGTTGCATGGCACGCGCGACTCCTTCATGGTCGGCTGCCTCGATCTGGACGCAGGCAGGGTCAATATCCAATGCAGCCATGCGCGCCCGGATGTGGTCGTGTCCGCCGCGGTTGAGGATATGCAGACGTGCATCCGGCAAGCGCTCGCGCAGCAGTTGAAAACAGCGCAGCGTTTCGTCGAACAGATACCAGACCCCCACCGAGCCGACATAACCCAAAGTGAAAACGCCGCCGGGCTGCCAGGCTTGCAGTTGATCCTGTGCCGGCTTGAACAGATCCAGATCGGCACAGGTGGTGATCACCTCGAAACGCGGCATGCGCCCCTGCAAATAAGGAAAGGTGCGCATCTCGTCCACCGCCGCCCGGGTCAGCGACACCACGCAGTCCGCGTTCAGCAAAAAATGCCGCTCGAACCATTTGGCCACGCGATAAAGACGTCCGCCGGCGGGCCACAAGCCGCCGTCCACGCGCTCGTCGGCCCAGAAGCCGCGCATGTCGAAGATGAATTTCAGGCGGAACAGTTTCTTCAGCGCGAGGGCCATCACCGACGGCACATAGCTGCGGGCATGAACGATGCGGACGCGGTGCCGAACGACAGCCCATGCAGCCACCCCCAGCCCTTGGGCAATGTCGTAAGCGGTTGCCAGCGCACTGGGGCGCTTGTGATAGCGCAAGGGCATCCAGATCATGCCGGCCGCCCGTATCTGCGCGCGCAAAGCCTCGCGTCGCTCGACCTGTTGCCAGTCATCCGGCTTCTCGAAGCTGATGAGGACGATCTTGCGGCCCGACGACAGGCGCTCCAGATAGCGAAGGACTTGCGACTGGCCGAGGGGTTCGAGGATGCCGTCGTAGGTCAGGTACAGAACGCGCTCAGTCATGTCGGCCCCCCATGACCCACGCCCGGAAACAGCCGATCCAGATATTGATTCACTGCCTTGTCGATCGAAAAATCCTGCGCACGCGCCTTGAGCAACTCACGGTCATGCGTGGCCGAGAGTGCGTTGGCCATGGCCGCAGCCAGGGCCTCGGCATCGCCCACCGGCACCAGACTTCCATATTTGCCATCCAGCAAAATCTCGCGTGGCCCGGACTGGCAGTCGGTGCTGACCACCGGCGTGCCGGCCTCCAGCGCCTCGACGATGACCGTGGGCAACCCCTCGCCAATCGACGACAAAACGTGCAAATCCGCGTGCTGGTAATAAGGCGACGGGTCTTTGACGAAACCGGGCATGAACACGCTATCAACGATGCCCAACTGCCGCGACTGCGCCTCAAGCGCAGCACGGCATTCACCTTCGCCCAAGATCAAAAGACGTGCATCGACACTCTGGCGCAAGCATGCAAAAGCAGTCAGCAATGTTGCGTAATCCTTTATAGGCTTGAGCGTGCCCACAGCTAACACACGCCGATGCGAGCCAGACCACCAGCCCTCAGGCGCGTGCAGCACATCCGCAAATGGGCGCGCCTCACCCACTATCGGGTTGTAAACAACATGGATGTCAGCACGGTCGAGTCGAGCGAAACGGGCCAGGTCGTCCGCAGCCCCCCGTGAAACGGCAACCACCGCATCAGCGCCCGGGAATGAAAAATGCATGGTGGTTCGCACCTTCCAGCGTCCAAGTGCCGAACGGACAATCTCGTCCATAGACCACGTGGTGTGCTCGGCCACCACCACGCGTGTTCTTACGCGTGCAATCCTGCGCGCCCATACTGCAATAACGGTAAGCGGCCATATGCAAGCCAACAACGCATCAGGGCGACTCAGCCGAAGACACCGAATGAGCGGAAACAGCGCGCCACGTAAGCGCTTGGTCTGCAAATCCACTATTCGGATTTCAGGCCTGAGATCGGCCAAAAATTCGCCGACGGCTGAAAGCAGCACCATGTCTACGGCATAACCACGCTGAACGAAACTATTCGCCAAATTGACGGCAACACGTTCGGCCCCGCCCCCCCTTAGGTCTGGCAGCAAAAGAGATATCTTTTTTCGTTTCAAAGCTGATCAATACAAATTGATATTGCGTAACCAACACAATCTAGGCTCGGCATCTTAATCGTGCTTTCCAGACGGTTCTTTGGTTACGTTGGCAGTGCTTGCGCGTACGACTTTATCCAATTCATTTCGCGCAGTCGTAAAGCTTGCCAAGCCACGGCCGATATCTACTTCTAGTGCCATGGCGCCGGCAACGCTAAGGTGATGTGAATCTCTATAGAGCGGCACACCCGCCTTCATGACAACGCATTCGTCAGAACACATCCACTGGATTGGGTCCAGGAATCGAAACCAAGGCTCATACCGAAAAGACTGCACCACACTCAAAAATGGCCCATGCTTGCTTCGTTGCTCTATTGCAGTGGAATGCAGCAAGGCGCTATTGGTGGCAACCTCGAGTGCCTGGGCGAACGGTACACTTTTGTCATAGACCGGTACGGGCCCGATCAGGATTACCTGTCTGCCATTGTCACGTAGCCAGCCAAGGGTAGCGTGCATAGCATCACGGGCAGCATCAGTACCATTGGCCACGATCTTGTCCCCCTCGCGGATTGTAAGCGGCCCATTATTCCGGAAGTAGGTGTTCCAGTAAGCAGCCATAACAACCGTTTGAATTTCCGGATGCGCTAACAAATAGCGCTTAATAGCAAGGTTCTGGCTATGACAATTTAGCTTCGCCGAATTCTCTGCGCCAAAAAAAGGGGGGCAGGCAGAGAGCGGGGCAAACGTGGCGTTGGCCCCTTGCCTCGTTAGACTTTCATTTAGAGCGGGCGCCCATGCAAGCATGTGGCTATCCCCCCAGAGCAGAATTCCTGGCACCGCATTTTGATTGCCTAATAAGCACCACTCACCGGGTGAGCGTTCGTCGCATTCCACGTAGGGAATTAGTGGGGCACGTGCCTTGTCGAGTTCAACAACGGCTTGATCGAAGCGCATCGCAAATCCATTAGACATGAGCCCCCCAACGGAAATCAGTCCAAATAGCACTGCGAAAGCGCCAGAGGATGCAAAAACGACCTTGCGCGTCACAACCGACCCACGCCGGAAAGGTTGCTCGATGAAGTGGTAAGACAGGCTCCCCAGCAACAACGACAAGGCAAAGAAGATTGGAATATAGGGTGTGAGCGGTGCCATTCCCATGCTGTAACGCGCGAGCACAATCAACGGCCAGTGCCACAGGTACAGCGAATAAGAAATCAGACCTATATAAACCACAGGGCGCAACGTGAGCAGGCGGCCCGCCATACTTGGGCCACTAGCACCGGCATGGATGATGGCTGCAGCGCCCAGCACTGGGGCCAGTGCCGTTAGCCCGGGAAAAGTTGTCTTGTCACTATAGAGAAAACTCGCCGCCAGGATCGCCAGCAGACCGACACCTGAGGCTATCTCACGCGCCACACGCGATCGAATAACAGGCAAGGCGTTGGCCGCCAGCAAGGCGCCAACCAACAACTCCCACGCGCGAAAGGGCGAAAGAAAGAACACCGCGACGCTCTTACTGTTAACAAGCAAAGCGGCACCAGCGAGCGACACAACGGCGCAAGCAATAAAGATTAGGACGATGTGTTGGCGGAAATATTTAAGACACAGCAGCAACAAAATTGGAAAAAAGACATAGAACTGTTCTTCGACAGCAAGGGACCAAGTATGCAGCAACGGATTGAGCATGGCATCCGTCGCAGCAAAGTAGCCGCCAGACATATCACGCCAGAAAACAATATTCGACGAAAAGAAAATTGTTCCAAGTGCACCACGCAAAGTTGATGCGTAATCGCTAGGCAAAAGCAAGAAGTAGCTTGCTATCAGAGTGGCAGCCAGCATAGCAAACAGAGCGGGGAAAATACGTCGCGCCCTTCGCTCATAAAAACGGATAAAAGTAAAGCTTCCCTCTGCAATTTCACGATTAATGATGCGGGTAATGAGATAGCCAGAGATAACAAAGAACACATCCACCCCGATATATCCACCTGGTACAAGCGAAGAGGATAGGTGATGTAGCACAACGGCGAGCACGGCCACGGCACGAAGCCCGTCAATATCAGGGCGGTAATTAATTAACAACACAACTTCACCTATTCAAATATCTCATTGGCAAATCATAATTTATCAGAGGCAACACTATTCCCACCCGAGCACATTCCAACTTAAAAAACACTCCCTGATTTTTAATCGTGTTTACAGAACGCAATCTTCAAAATTCAGCAGTAAAATGTCAGTTGCCTTTTGACCCATATAAATAATAACGAAACCATGGACGAGAATCTTCGCGTGCTGTGCGCAAATCAAAACCGGAGGACTGAAGAATTTTCTTTGCCCCAGCGTATGTTCTTAAAACAGAATTACCACCTCTGTCAGCGATAAAATCGTGGCAAGATACCGCAATATGTGGAATGCGCTGCAAACACTGCTCCATGCCACGCAAGGCGGCCAATTCAGCACCTTCAATATTAATTTTAACTAAATTTGGGGTTGCTACTGCCAGCTCACGCAAAATGTTATCCAGTCGACGTGCCCCCACCTTCATTACAAGGTTACCTGTCACCATGCTGCTAGTTTGATAGTTTTCACCGTCAGACATACCCACTTCACCCTCCTGATCGGAAACTGCCAGATTTACTGCAATTATGTTTTTCAGGCCATTCAAGGCAATAGTTTTCTCAAGGCAACGAAATGTACGGGGATGCGCCTCGATTGCTATGACACAACCTTCCGGCCCAACAAGCTTTGAAAAAACAACGGCCTCGTCACCTATGCCCGCGCCAATGTCAACTACAATATCACCTTCTTTCAATCTGTAATCATAGCACCATTGGTCCATAACCGATTCCTCAACCGCCGCGAAAGAAAGCGCATGCAACTCGGTTGACACAAACGTCACTTCACTACGGCAATTGCGCCAATCCCCATCCCGATCAATATAAATATGCACTAAAGACCGATACTTAAAACTTTGTTGAGCACTTGCCAGCAAAGCAACAATCTGCCTTAACAGTGGTTTCTGCCGACACGCTTTAACATATTCAACAAATCCAACAAACGGCACGGCCAACCCCTTATATTTATTTCAACTATTTAGACCAAAATAAGGTCAACAAATAACCTAATTCGTGTATTTATTTTTTTGAAAATAAATATCAAATAAGATGATAAATCTAATTTTCAAGTATAATTTAAAAAGCTTCCCAACACGTGCGCCCTGTCGTAACCATTTCAATGTGCGCATCTCAATACCCAGGCCTCTAGCTTGTGTCAACTCGATCCATGCTTTCTGATCGGCAACTGTTGCGCTACACTCTAGCCGTAAAGTCACATCATTCGGCGAAATAAACATTAAATCAGCGAGCCGTTGAATTGCATCAGGTAGTGTTCTTGCTGACAAGTCTGGCATGTGTCGTTGCAAATAGTCGCGCCCGGATACCACCCGTGTTCTCGATATCCCTCCCTCTATGCGATATCGAACCAATTTCTCATCCACCAGCGAAACAATTCCACCGAGTAGCACGGCACGAAAAGGTAAAACCCGATCCTCATGGCGAACCGATGAGTCTATAGGTGGGAATTTCCTGAAAACATCGATGGTTACCGCCGAAGTGGCCCCCAATACGCCTAAGCCATGGCGCGCCATGGCTTGTATATCGAACGTGCCACGAAACACTGCCTCACCATGCAAGTTAATTGAATTAGACGCAACATCAATTGCATCAAAATCAGAATGAAGTACAGCTGTAGGTCGTCCAAGCGCAAGCCAGTGATCTACTAGCCGAACTGTCCGACTTGGTAAGGAAAAATCATCCCCTGCAGCCAAAACAATCAATGCACCCGATGCAACTTGCCCCACCGTATTAACATGATCACCAATGTTCAAATTGTTGGGGTTGCGATTGAGAACGATCTTATGAGGGCCATCATAGGTTGCAGCCATCTCGCGCATGATCTCGTATGTTCGATCAGTTGAACCATCATCCGACAGAATAATTTCCAAAGGAGAGTAAGTCTGAGCCAAAGCTCCTTTTACTGCCTCACGGATATACTTTTCCTGGTTATATGAAAACAGCGCAAAGGTAACCAAGGGCCGTCCTGATAAACCACTAGGCACGGTAGTTTTATTCATGCCTGATTACTCATGCTTTAGCCCAATTTTCAATGAAACCCGTTGCGCCATTGCAGCGATACGCCCCCCAACCCCACCTAAATTACTCATATACACTAGCCGCCAAAATGTACAATACGTAAATGCCAGTGTTAGTACTACAGCCATGATCGTACCCCACCTATACAGGGTGCTGGCCACCGCAGTCGCGGCGCAAAGCGTAAAAATAATGACGATTAATTTCACGACAGTGCCGGTCCACTGAAAACCGATCCTGCGTTTGGCAAGCCAATAAAGTAGGGTATTGAATAACGCGCCATACACGCTCAGCCGCGCCATGTCGCCGATGCGGCGCATGCCTTGCATCAATGCACCTTGCGAAGCGCTGGCGACCGACAAGGCCACGCCCAGAGCCAACCAGCCAACGATGGCGGCATGCTCGGCACCGCCCAGGACGCGGATCGCCAGCACTTCGCGCAAGGACCAAACGACCAATGCGCCGGCACTGACTAGCAGCAACGCGCCCCAGAACATTGCGCGGCGGACCACGGCCAGCGCGCGCTCATCCTCCTGGCTGGAAGCTTCGGCGATCTGGCGCGTGCATCCGGTGCCTATGCCCATGCTGGCAACGGCTGCGGCCGTCGCCAGCATGCCTGTGTAAAGACTGATCAGTCCAATTCCGGTCGGTCCCAACAAAACCGCGAGGATTTTTGTCCGCACCAAACCGCTCACAATACTGATGACCGATGCTCCGCCAATGATCGAAGTGGATCGGAGAATCTGGCGATGACTGTTAGAACCACTCATACGTGGCCCACACCATGTGCTTCATTACGGCGCTTGCGTACCACCAAAATGACCCCGGACAGAAACAGCAAGGCGATGAAATGTTTTGGCGACTGCCAAAGCCAAGACCACAGCCCAGGAAAGCGGGCTATCTTAGGGAGAAACTCCCGAAGCGCGCTCAGTGTTTCGGCCTTACCAATCTGGTTTCTGTTTTTCCAGTAGAACCAAGCTTCGGCAATACCGCCACGCACCATCGTCCGAATTGGCGCCTCGGGGTAATGATGTGCAAAGTTCAACAACCACAAGCAAGAGTCTAAAGAACTTAGTCTGCGGACAGAAAGAACCCGGGTCGTTGATGCGGCATGCGATCGGTAAAGATATTTTTTCTGGCAACCGACAATCATGGTTGCATGACTGAAAACTAGTCGGGTAAGCAATTCATCAGCATTAAAAGCTGTTTCTGCTAACTCTCGATATGCCTTTTTGTATAAGGATTTAAGTGACATACCGGCCGCGTGCATACGCCAACCCCCAAGGGTTAAAATAGCAGCTTCTCTCCCAGTCTTAGGCAAGCTATTAGGATTCGCAGCGTGTCGCCACTTATTCTCGGCATCGAAGGACCATAAATCCCAAATGCAAACATCTGCCGCAGACGACATCATGACGGCATAGGCATCTGCCAAAGCATCTGTTTCAAGAAGATCATCCGCATCAACAAGCGCGATCAAATCTTGCGATGCAGCATAGACACCCAATTTTCTTGCTTCTGCCGCGCCGCCATTCACTTCACGCTGGAGAACCTTAATATTCGGGTATTGCGACTTTAACTTAAACGCCAGATCAAGAGAATCATCCGTTGAGCAGTCGTCGATGATCAATATTTCGGCCGGCCGTTGACCGGAATTAATCGATTCGATGCACTCTTTCAAATAACGCCTGGAGTTGTAATTGGGGACGATGACAGAGACAGGGATAGTTTTATCGTTCATTACTCAATCGCTTTGATTACTTTCGCGGGGTTGCCACCCGCAATCACATTCGGCGGAATCGCGCCGGCCACAATCGCACCATTGGCGATCACTGATCCGTTGCCGATGACCACACCCTTCATGATTTTTACGTTTGAGCCGATGAATACATCATCACCAATGACCACCGGTTTGGTATTTTCAGGCTGTGATCTGGTTCTTTCGGACACTTTGATTCCATGAAAATCGGAATCGAAAATTTCCACATTTGTCCCGATAAAACATCTTTTGCCGATAGTGATAGTCGTATGTTCAGCAATAGCCACGAAGTTATTATTTATCTTGGTATCTGCGCCAAACTTTATCGATGCAGTCTTGCCTCTGGCTTCAAGATGAATATAACCACTGAAGAAGAACGGCGACGGAAAATAACCAAGCACCACATTCTTTTCGAATTCGATTACCCCGTTTCCCAGAATGAGAATCGGTTGAAGTTTCTGAACACGCCCCGTGTAATGCCCGGTTGATAACGCCGCATAAAATACCGAGCGCATCGACTGCACCAATCGCGCAACACGATTCGTTATTCGGCCCATCATTACGCAATCTGCTGAAATTGTTCGATTATCAGCCCAACATCCTTGGCCGGCAGGTGCGGCCCGATGGGCAAACTCAAGGCCTCTTGATGGACCGCTTCCGCAATCGAAAAATCGCCTTGCCGGTAACCCAATTCGGCATACGCCGGTTGCAAATGCGGCGGGATCGGATAGTGAATCATCGTCCCGATGCCTTGCAGCAGCAAACTCGTCTGCAGCGCATCGCGTTGCTGGCTGCGCACCACAAACAGATGCCACACCGGATCGGCCCATTGCGGCACATGCGGCAAAATGAGATTGCTATTACCTAGCGCCTTCAGATACTCAGCGGCGATCCGTGTGCGCCGCGCATTCCATTCATCCAAGTATTTCACCTTGACGCGCAGCACGGCAGCCTGTATGGGGTCGAGGCGGCTGTTGAAGCCTTGTTCCTCATTGACGTACTTTACCCGCGAACCGTAGTTGCGCAGCACACGGATGCGGTCGGCAATTTCCGGGTTGCTGGTGGTGACGGCGCCGCCGTCACCCAGCGCGCCCAGGTTTTTACCGGGATAGAAGCTCCACGCCACCGCGTCGCCGTGTGCGCCGATGCGTTTGCCCTTGTAGCGCGCGCCATGCGCCTGCGCGCCGTCTTCCAGCACTTTCAGGCCATGCTTGCGGGCAACAGCCAGAATTGGGGCCAGGTCGGCAGGCTGGCCATACAGGTGCACCGGGAGGATGACCTTGGTGCGCGGGGTGATGGCCGCTTCGATCCGGGCCGGGTCGATGTTAAAGGTGCGTTCGTCCGGTTCCACCGGAACCGGTGTGGCGCCGCATTGACTGACGGCCAGCCAGGTGGCGATGTAGGTGTTGGACGGAACGATGACCTCGTCGCCGGGGCCTACATCCATGGCCAGTAGAGCCAGATGCAGTGCATCTAGCCCATTCCCCACACCGACACAGTATGTGGCTTCGCAATAGGCAGCAAAATCACTTTCAAAAGCCTCGACCTCGGGGCCGAGGATGTACCAACCGCTCTCGATCACGCGAGCGATCGCGGCGTTAATTTCCTCCCGAAGCTCGACGTGCGGGGCTTTCAGATCGAGAAACGGGATCACTGTGCAGCTCCGGCAATAGTAAGAAACTCACCGTAATCACGAATGTAGTCTGCTGCATCGTAATAGTGCGAGGCGAATACCAGGAGCACAGCGTCAGGAGAATACTTGTACTGGATACCCCAAATCATGGGGGGCAGATGCAGTCCAAGGTCAGGGCCATTTAGCAGAAACTCTTCACGGTTTCGACCGTCGTCGGCAACCACGGAGACCGAGCCTCGCACGCAGATTAGAAACTGGTGGCATTCCTTATGGGCGTGTTCGCCGCGAGTCTCGACACTCGGTACATCAAACACCATGAAATAGCGTCTCGCTGCGAAGGGAATGACCCGCTCGAACTCGCCCACCGTGAGGCTGCCACGTATATCGATGATTCGCGGCAGTTTGTGCAGATGGACACCAGCCACTTTTGAATCCTTTTTGTCGGACTTGGCTGTATCGATCTGGTCTTCTATTTCACGGTTGTGAGTGTCAACGTAGCCAACAATCCGCGCTGGATTGCCGACGACGATGGCGTTAGCAGGTACGGAACGCGTCACCACCGCGCCGGCACCAATCATCGCGTTCTGACCGATTCTCAGGCCGGGGAGGATTGTAGATCCCGCGCCAAGGGAAGCACCCCGGCCAATATGGGTGGTAAGCGAGGTAGAAAGGTGCCGTTTGCTGCGGGGAAACTTGTCGTTGGTGAACGTGACGTTGGGGCCGATGAAGACATCGTCCTCGACCCGAACACCATCCCACAGTTGGACACCGTTCTTGATCGTGACGCGGTCGCCCACTACCACATCGTTTTCGATGAAGACTTGGGCGCAGATGTTGCAGTCACGGCCAATCCGCGCCTCAGGAAGCACGACGACGTATTGCCAGATGTTGGTTCCCTCCCCGATGTGGGGGGACTGGGCGTCTGCGCTTGGGTGGATCTTCGGGTTCATAAACTTATTACCTATCTCAATGGGCGCCGGGCTTCTACGTTAGCGTGTTTCGACGCTTAGAGGCGGTCACGAACCGGCACTGGCCAAGGCCGGGAATGCCCTGCAAAAGCCTGAGAATTTGTAGACGCCGGTTTCGGGGTGAGAGATTTGCGATTCATTTCATTTATATCTAGCGGGAATTCCACATATAAGGCAAGTCGAACACCAAGTGCCGGGAATGTAGAACCGTTCCTTTCGTTTAGCGCTGGGCACTTGCCATGGCGCGAAATTGGTCGTTCTGCCCAACGAGTTCGTCATAGGTGCCCTGCCCTGCCAGCCGGCCCTGGTCCAGCAGGTAGATGTGGTCGCAACTGCGGACTGTGCTGAGGCGGTGGGCGATCAGGATGATGGTTTTTTCCTGGCGCACGTTGTTGACCGCTTCCATGACGGCCTGCTCGGTCAGCGTATCCAGCGCACTGGTTGCTTCGTCGAAAACAAGCACGGGCGGATTCTGGTACAGGGCACGGGCGATGCCGATGCGCTGGCGCTGGCCGCCAGACAGGCGCACGCCACGCTCGCCGACCTGCGTACCATATTGCTGCGGCAATTCGTTCATGATGAAGTCGTGAACCTGCGCCATTTTTGCACTGCGCACGACGGCTTCCTGATCGATTTGTCCGGGCGGCACGCCCAGGGCGATGTTCTCGGCGATGCTGGAATCGGTGAGGAAGATGTCCTGCGGAACATAGCCCAGCGCATTCTGCCAGGCGCGAAGGTTGTCTTGCGTGATGGGCTCGCCATCGACACGCAGGCTGCCCGCCGTGGGCCGCAGCAAGCCCAGGATGATGTCGACCAGCGTGGTTTTGCCGGCGCCGGTGCTGCCGACAAAACCGACGGTTGCGCCCAGCGGGATGGTGAGTTCGATATCGCTCAGTGCGGGCCTGGCGCTATTCGGGTAGGAAAAACTGACGTGTTCCAGGCGGATTTCGCGCGCAGGGGCCAGCGCCTGCTGGGTTGCGACATCGATCTCGGCAAGACTGGAACGCTGTTCAAGGTCGAGATAAATGGCTTCGACTGAGGACGCGCCAAAGCGAAGCCGTGCAAATCCTTCGTAGATTTTTTGCGCGGCCGGAATGAGTTTGTATCCGCCAAAGGCATACAGGCCGAGTATGGGCAGGACCGTGCCGATTCCGTCCGTGGTGGCCATCAGCACCAGCGCCAGCATCAGCACGCCGCCTACGGCGATGGCCTCGATCACGTATTTGGGCACTTCGGCCGCAGTGGCTGCGGTGGCCTGGTGCCGCGCAAAACGATGGGATGCCGGCCGAAACCGCGAGAGGTAGGCATACTCGCGGCCCAATAGTTTGATGGCCTTGATCCCGCCCAGCGACTCGCCTGCGGCAGTGAAGCGTTCGCGATTGGCGTCGGTGCGATCGTCGCCGATGCGGTGCATCAGGCCCTGAACCGAAAGGTAGGTCAGCAGGTACATGCCGGTGATAGCAACGCCCACCCAAAGGGCGAGCTGGGGGTCGATGACGATGAGCAGTGAGACCAAAGCCAGTGCAACCACGGTATAGGCAATCACGCTGAAACCGGGTTGCAGGACGTTGCCGACCACCTGATCCACTTCGGAAAGAATGCTGGTGGCCATGTCGCTGCTGTGGCGATTGAGAAAGAAGGCATAGGGCTGGCGCAGGTAGGTTTCCAGCAGGCGCTCACTGAGGCTGTGGCGACGCATGTTGATAAAGCGGTTCATGGCGTAGATGGTGAAGACGCGGAAGGCGGCCGCGCACACAATGACCACGAAAGCAGCGATGCCGAGCGCCATGAGAAACCGGTTGACGCTATCGAAGCCCAGCGTGGCGTACAGCCATGACAGCGCCGGATGGGTGGAGACCACCCCGGGGTTACCCAGCACCGCCAGGAAAGGCAAGATCGATGCCACGCCGGCGGTTTCCAGCAGCGCCATGAATACGACCAGCCCCAGCAACAGCAGGCCACGACGTTGTTCGTGCGGGGTGAGTAAAGCCAGCGCTTTGCGGTAGGTGTCGAACATGGGGGGTTAGCGGGTAGCGAAAAGTGATGCGCGGCGAACGGGGTGGCGGGATGCGCCCTCGCTGGAGCTTTTGCTCAGGAAACCAGGGGGTTGCGTCTGGCGATGAGGTTCAACGGAATTCAAAGGCCTGCACGCTTTGCGGCATGCACTGGGACGGCCTGTGCACGAAGCCGGTTTATCCATTTTTTGTTCCAGGCCGGACGGACTCAAGATCTGTTCGCAGCATCTCAATTTCGCGCCGGATGGTCTCGAACTCCGCTTCCTTG
>DILD01000065.1:28916-29114 GCA_002424845.1 Thiobacillus denitrificans
AGGCAGTAGTTGGCCTTACCCAGGCTGACACCCAGCTGCTCGGCCAGCTGGCGCTGGCTCAGGGTGGGGTTAGCCTGCAAAAGCTTGAGGATTTGCAGGCGCCAGGCGTCGGGAGGGGGGTTGGGGGGGGTGTTCATTTTTATGGGGGGGATTGTACAGGAGAGTGGGGGGTGGAGCCGAGAGCCGAGAGCCGAGAGC
>DILD01000065.1:29176-32929 GCA_002424845.1 Thiobacillus denitrificans
GGGGAGTGGGGAGTGGGGAGTGGGGTTGTGGGAGGCCCGCCTCGGGGCGATTGCGGGCGTTGGCATGGCGCTGGCGTGCGTAATCGGGGCGAGGCGCCCCTCCCACAGAGGTGGGGGCTAGCTGTTGTGTGGGAGCACCCACAAGGGCTGGCTGTTGTGGGAGCACCCGCAAGGGGTAGGCCATGTCTGTAAGCTGCTAAAGCAGCAACAGCCATGCTCCCCCGCCCTCGGGGCGATTGCGGGCTGCCGTGCGATGCTGACGTGCGCAATCGGGGCGAGGCGCCCCTCCCACAAAAGGGGGGGGCTGACGCAATCGGTATACCCAGAGGGCATAAATACCCAGAGGGCATAAAGCGCACCTCCCACAAAGGGAAGCGCGAGCTGTTATGGGCGCGCCGGCTGGCTGGGTTGCCTGGAAGATCGGGGCCGTTGCCGGAATCAGGCTTCGGGCTGGATGACCCGGCTTGCCTGCAGCATGTCGACCAGTTTGTCGATGCTGGCGTCCAGGGAGGTTTGCGCGGTGTTCACGACGCATTCGGCGCGCTCGGGCGACTCGTAAGGCGAGCTGATGCCGGTGTAGGACGGGATTTCGCCGGTGCGCGCTTTTTTGTAGAAGCCTTTGACGTCACGGGTTTCGCACACTTCCAACGGGCATTCGACATAAACCTCGATGAAGTCGCCGTGGGGCACCAGCCCCCTCACCCGCTCGCGGTCTTCGCGAAAGGGGGAGATGAAGGCGGTAATGGCAATGACGCCGGCTTCGGCAAAGAGTTTGGCCACTTCGCCTATGCGCCGGATGTTCTCTTTGCGATCCGTTTCGGAAAAGGTGAGGTCGCCGCACAAGCCATGGCGAACGTTGTCGCCGTCGAGCACGACGGTTTGGCATCCCATGTCGAACAGGCGCTTTTCCAGCGCGTGCGCCAGCGTGGATTTGCCGGAACCGGACAAGCCGGTGAACCAGACGACAACACCCCGGTGGCGGTTGCGTGCCTGCCGGTCTTCGCGGGTTACGCTGGCATGGTGCCAGACGACGTTGTTTTGAGCCATGGGGGGAAGGAGTGGAGAGCTGAGAGTCGAGGGCTGAGAGCTGGGTTCAGGGGGCTAGTTTAAAGCTTATGAGCGGGTTCGTGCGTAATCGCACCCAGAGGGCATAAAGGGCGAGCACCCAGAGGGCATAAAGCGCCCCTCCTACAGGGGTTGCATAGGACTCCGGCTGTGACACTGTTGTGGGAGCACCCGCAAAGGGTAGGCCATGTCTGTAAGCTGCTAAAGCAGCAACAGCCATGCTCGCCCGCCCCGGGGCGACTGCAGGCGGTGGCGCGGCGCTGGCGTGCGCAATCGTACCCAGAGGGCATAAAGGGCGAGCACTCAGAGGGCATAAAGCGCCCCTCCCACGGGGGTTGCCTCCCCCGCTTCAGGGCGATTCCGGGCTGTTGTGGGAGCACCCGCAAAGGGTAGGCCATGTCTGTAAGCTGCTAAAGCAGCAACAGACATGCTCGCCCGCCCCGGGGCGACTGCTGGCGGTGGCGCGGCGCTGGCGCTCAAATCGGGGCGAGGGCGCCCCTCCCACAAGGGGGGGCCTTCCCTCCCCACAGGGGCTGCCTCCCTCCCACAGGGCAATTCCGGGCTGTTGTGGGAGCACCCGCCCCGGGCGACCCTCCTGCAACAACGTGGTCGCCGCAACCTCCTGTAAGTACCTTTATACCTTCTGGGGATCGGCTTCTACCAACGCCGTTACTGCGTCGAACGCATCCGCTGGAATGCGGGCTATCGGGGATTTCTGAAAGTGCGCGGGCTGTGGCGCGGGGAGGTTGCGGTGTGTGCGCTGCCGGGCCGCAGCAAGAAAAATTAAATCAGGACGCGTTCCAGCGCGCGGCCGCTGCGTCGTCGCTGGCACGTGCCTCGACCCAGCGCTCGCCCTCGGGCGTGTCTTCCTTCTTCCAGAACGGCGCCTGCGTTTTCAGGTAATCCATGATGAACTCGCAGGCGGCGAAGGCTTCGCCGCGATGCCGGCCGGCCACCGCCACCAGCACGATGGGGTCGCCCGGCAGCAGGCGGCCGACGCGATGAATGACGGTGACGTCGAGCAGGGTCCAGCGCGCATTGGCTTCGTCGACCAGTTTGGCGAGTGCCTTTTCGGTCATGCCGGGGTAGTGCTCCAGCGTCATCGCCGCCACCCCGCTGCCCTCGTTCATGTCGCGCGCCAGGCCGACGAAGCTGGCGATGGCGCCGATGTCGCTGCGGCCCGCACGCATCGCGTCGACTTCGGCGCCGAGATCGAAGGACTCGGTCTGGACGACGATCTTCATCGCGTTAGCCCCCGGTCACCGGTGGAAAGATCGCGACTTCGGCGCCGTCCGGCAGGACGGCATCGAGCGCGACGATCTCCTGATTGACGGCCACCCGGTACGCCCGCCCCGCCGCCAGTTCCTCGGCCCACACGCCGCCGCGCGCCTGCAGTTCGGCCACCAGACCGGCGGCGGTGCCGGCAAAGTCCAGGTTTTCCTCGGCCACGCCGAATCGCTCGCGCAGGCGGGCGAAATACAGCACGCGCAGGCTCATGCCAGCAACTCCGAGAAGGGAATGAAGCGCACCCACTCGCCCGGCTTCACGGTCTGGCCAACGCCAAGATCGACCAGGCCGTCGCTCCACGCGCACGAGGTCAGCACGCCCGAGCTCTGATTGGGAAACAGCGCGAGCCTGCCATTGGGCTGCAGTTGCGCGCGCAGGAACTCGCGCCGCGCGCCGGGCTTCTTCCAGGTGAAATCCGCCTGTACGGCGAACGCACGATAGAGCACATCGGTCACGCCCATGCGCTTCAGCAGGAAGGGCCGCACGAACAGGCAGAAGGTGACGAAGGCCGACACCGGATTGCCCGGCAGGCCGATGAAATCGGCATCCTTCACGCGACCGTAAACCAGCGGCTTGCCGGGCTTCATCGCGACTTTCCACATCTCGACGCGGCCCAGTTTCTCAACCGCGGCTTTCACATAATCCGCCTCACCCACCGACACGCCACCGCTGGTGATGACGACGTCGGCCAAAACGGCGGCCTGCGCCAGCGCGGCTTCGGTCGCCTCCAGCGTATCGGGCACGATGCCGAGATCGATGAGTTCGCAGCCCAGGCCGTTCACCAGCCCGGTCAGGGTGTAGCGGTTGGAGTTGTAGATCTGGCCGGGCTGCAGCGGCGTGCCCGGCGTCACCAGTTCGTCGCCAGTGAAGAAGCATGCCACTTTCAGTTTTCTGAAAACAGGCAGCTCAACCAGCCCGACCGAAGCGGCCAGCCCCATTTCGGCCGCGCCCAGTCGCGTGCCGGCAGCAAGAATCTGCGCGCCGGTCTGGATATCCTCGCCGGCGCGGCGGATATTCTCGCCGGCGCGCGGCAATGCATGAAGAATGACCTCGTCGCCTTCGGTGCCGCAGTATTCCTGCATCAGCACTGCGTCGGCGCCGGGCGGCACTGGCGCGCCGGTGAAGATGCGCGCAGCCGTGCCGGGTTGCAGCGGCGTGCCGACCGCGCCGGCAAGGATGCGTTGCGACACCGGCAGGCGCACACCGGCCACGGCCACGTCGGCTGCACGCACGGCATAGCCATCCATTGCGCTGTTGTCCGCCGACGGCACGGTGATGGCTGAAGTCTGTGGCGCGGCGAGCACGCGCCCGAGCGCCTCTGCAACAGGCACGTTCCTGCTTGCGGTCACACCGCGGGCGCGTTCGAGCAGGGCATCAAGCAGTTGGTCGGCTGAGAGCATG
>DILD01000048.1 GCA_002424845.1 Thiobacillus denitrificans
GAGGTTGCTGGCGGATATGGCGAGTGAACGGCTAATGTTGGGCTTGGCAGCCCAACCTACGATGCTTGGCTGCCAGGTTCAGTCTCATAATTTTCAGGAGTAAACATGATCCATGTTCTGCGTTTTTTTCCGATGGCATTCGTTGCTCTCTCGGCCATTGTGCTGACGTTGCCGCTTCATGCGCCGGCCTCGGCCTCCGAGGTTGGCGTGGTTGTGATGCACGGCAAGGGAGGGCAGCCCGGGAAATATGTTGACCAGCTGGCATCGGCATTTGAGCGGGCCGGGTTCCAGGTTGCCAATCTGGAAATGCCCTGGTCAGGTCGGCGTCAATACGACGTCAGCATGAGCGGCGGGGTTGATGAAATCACCCAGGCACTGGATGCGATGCGCGCCAAAGGTGCGCGCAAGGTATTTGTGGCAGGCCACAGCCAGGGTGGGCTGTTTGCGCTGCACTATGCGGGATTGCACCGTGTTGATGGTGTTCTGCCCATCGCACCCGGCGGCCAGGTGGATGTCCCATCCTTTGTTGACAAGCTGTCGTCGCATGTCGAAAAAGCCAGGCAAATGGTCGATGAAGGGCGCGGGGGCGAGAAAGCCGCTTTCGCCGATTTTGAAGGCTCACGCGGGACCAACGTCATAACGACTACGGCGGCTATCTATCTGGATTGGTTCGACCCCAAAGGGGCGCATACCACCGTCGCATACAAGCGGGTCAAGGAAGGTACGCCAGTGCTATATGTCGCGCCCGTGCGGGATTATCCGGGCTTGATTAAAAGCAAGCATCAGAATTTTGGTGGGCTTCCGCCCCACCCAAAAACACGCATGTACGAGCCGGACTCGGAGCATCTCAATGCGCCTGCTGCAGCTGCCGAAGAGGCCATTATGTGGATACGCCAGATTTCGGGACAATAAGCGCAGCCGGGCATGATGTTCCAGTGAAAAACGTTGGGCCTGGCAGCCCAACTTACGATTTTGATGGATGGCTGAAGGAAACGGAATGAATGTAAAAAACAGCAATGCAACGATGCAACGGGGGGCGGTATGAGCGGTTTGCCCAAGTGCCCCCAGTGCGGTTCGGAATACGCCTACGAGGACGGGGCCATGCTCGTGTGCCCGGAATGCGCCCATGAGTGGTCCAAGGATGCGCCGGCGGCTGCGGATGATGCACGGGTGGTGCGCGATGCCAACGGCAATGTGCTGCAGGACGGCGATACGGTGACGGTGATCAAGGACCTGAAGGTGAAGGGTTCGTCACTGGTGGTGAAGGTGGGGACCAAGGTGAAGGGTATCCGCCTGGTCGAGGGCGATCACGACATCGACTGCAAGATCGACGGCATTGGCCAGATGGGCCTGAAGTCGGAGTTTGTCAGAAAGGTCTGAGTCGGGTTTCCGTCTGGCAGGTGCAATAAAAACGGGGCCGAAGCCCCGTTTTTATTGCTAATGATGAACCGGCTTCAACCGAGCACGTTGGCCCAGATGTTCTTGGCCCAGGACTCGTTGTAGGCGAAGTTGAGTTCGTCACCCTTGGGCGTGGCGCCGCCTTCGGGCTGGCTGACATAGCCTTTGCCTTCTTCGTACCGGTATACGTTTGCGACGTAGCCGGAGGTGGTGCTGGATGTGGCCGAGTAGCAGGTGTTGGCGATGACCGGGCTGGGGTCGGGCTGACGGCCTGCCAGCAGTTCCACGATGGCGGCGGCGCAGACCTTGGCATGGTTGGTTGCCATGTGGCCGGACTTCGGCAGGCTGGCCAGAATCGAGTCGCCGATGATGTGGACGTTGGGCACGGTGGTCGATTCGAAGGTGGCGAGATTGACCGTGCACCAATTGCCGGCGCTGTCGTTGCGCACGCCGGCCATGGCGCAGGCCTCGCCCGCGCGCTGGCGGGGCACGACGTTCAGCACGCTGCCCTTGACGTCGTCGAACTCGGTGGTGACGATCATCGTCTTGCCATTCACCGCGACCGGGGCGTTGTTGGGGCGATATTCGACCATGCCCGGGTAGAGGGTGTTCCAGGCATCGGTGAACAGCGGCTTCTTGGAAACCACGTCCGGGTTGCCGTCGAGCAGGATGATCTTGGAGCGCGGCTTGGCCTTCTTGAAGTAGTTGGCCACCATGCAGGTGCGCTCGTAGGGACCGGGCGGGCAACGATAGGGCGCGGCCGGAACGGACATGACGAAGGTGCCGCCATTGGGCATGGCTTCGAGCTGCCTGCGCAGCAGTGCGGTCTGCGGGCCGGCTTTCCAGGCGTGGACGACTTTGCCGGCTGCTTCGGCTTCCTTGAAGCCTTTCACCGTGTCGGTGAGGATTTCAATGCCGGGAGAAAGCACCAGGCGGTCGTAGCTGATGGTGGCGCCGCCGCGGGTTTTGAGCGTGCGCTTGGCGGTGTCGATGGCCACGACATAGTCCTTGACCATCTTGATGCCGTGCTTGGGCAGATTGTCGTAGCCGTGGGTGATGTCTTTCATGGTGCGCATGCCGCCCAGCACCCAGTTGGAAATCGGGCAGGAAATGAACTTGTCGTTCGGCTCGATCAGGGTGACGTCAAGATTGGGGCCCCACTGGCGCAGGTATTTGGCGCAGGTGGCGCCGCCGAAGCCGGCGCCGACCACGACAACGTGACCACGGGCAACTGACGGGGTGGTGGCACAGCCGGTGAGCGCAGCCGCTGCGCCCGCACCGGAAATTTTCAGGAAGTCGCGACGATTCAGAGTCATGTTATTAGTCTCCTTGATGGCTTACTTCAGGCTGGCGAAATACGCGCCCATGGCTTCGAATTCGGCCTCGGTATAGCCGGATGCATGGCGCTTCATGATGGATGCCGGACGTGCGCCCGATTTGAAATCCTTCATGGTTTGCACGAAGTAGCTTTTTTCCAGACCGGCGAGGCTGGGCGCGGCGCCCAGGCTGTGTCCACCGGGGCCATGGCAGGTCATGCAGGTTGCGGCGATGGTTTGGGTGTGCCTATCCGCCGCGCCGGCAATGCCGGACAACGAGAGGCCGGCGACTCCGGCCAGCAGCAGGGTGATGTTTTTCTTGTTCATGAACGCGCCCTCCTAAATAAAAAAGACATGAGCGTATTATTTTGGTTGGACTAATCCGCTTAGTCAATAGCGGACTAGTACTTTAGTTTAGGGCGGTTTTCTAATGCAGCAGCGCGGGAGGTCAGGTGCGCGCGCCCAGTCCCAGGGCCAGATTTCTGCTCTGCTGCCGCGTCTGTTCGTCGGCCTGGCGATCCCAGGATTCGCTCACCCAGCCGCCCAGGTTTTCCAGGGCGATGCGGCCGAGCGCGTCGATCCATTGCGGGTGTTCGTTGAGCGCGGGGAGGTAATGAAATTCCTTGCCGCCCGCCGCGAGAAAACTGGCGCGGCCTTCCATGGCCAGTTCTTCCAGCGTTTCCAGGCAGTCGGCGGTGAAGCCCGGCGCGACGATGTCGACGCGCGCCACGCCTTCGCGGCCGAGTGCTTCCAGCGTCTTGTCGGTATAGGGCTGCAGCCATTCGGCGCGGCCGAAGCGCGACTGGAAGGTGAGGCGGTATTGCTTCGCGTCGAGGCCGAGTGCTTCGGCCAGCAGGCGCCCGGTTTTCTGGCATTCGCAGTGATAAGGATCGCCCTTGTCGAGCGTATAGCGCGGCACGCCGTGAAAGCTCATCACGAGCACGTCGGGGCGGCCGTGCATTTGCCAGTAGTCGCGGATGTTGGCGGTCAACGCACGGATGTAGGCGGGGTGATCGTGATAGTGCTTGAGCGTGCGCAGCGCCGGCTGGTTGCGGGTTTTTCGCAGCCAGGCAAACGCGGCATCGAACGCGGTGGCGCTGCTGGAGGCGGCGTATTGCGGATAGGACGGCAAGATCAGGATGCGGTCGCAGCCGCCGGCTTTCATGCGCGCCAGAGTGTCGGCCACCGACGGCTTGCCGTAGCGCATGGCGTATTCGACTATGACGGGGCTGGCGATTTTTTCGCCCAGCCAGCCTTTCAGCAGCTTGGCCTGCTTTTCAGTGTGCACCTTCAGCGGCGAGCCATCAGCAGTCCAGATCGCAGCATATTTCTCCGCCGATTTTTTCGGCCGGGTGTTGAGGATGATGCCGTTGAGGATCAGCCACCACACGGCGCGCGGAATTTCCACTACGCGTGGGTCGGACAGAAACTCTTTCAGATAGGGTCGTAGCGCCTTGGCGGTGGGGGCCTCGGGGGTGCCGAGGTTGATCAGCAGAATGCCGGTGCGGGCCGCCTGGCCGTGAGCGTAGTCGGGTTCTTTTAAGTATTTCATCCGTGATGGGAAAGCGCGCTCGATAAAAGTTTTGCGGTGATGTCGACGATGGGCACCACACGTTCGTAGGCCATGCGGGTGGGGCCGACCACGCCGAGCGTGCCGACCACCTGGCCGTCGACCGAGTAGGGCGCGCTGACCAGGCTGCATTCGTCAAGCGGCAGCAGTTCCGATTCGCCGCCGATGAAAATCTGCACGCCGGCGGCGCTGCGCGACTGGTCGAGCAGCTGAAGCAGGCCGGTCTTCTGCTCGAAGGCGTCGAACAGGCGGCGCAGGCTGCCCATGTTGCTGGAAAGCTCGTGCACATCGAGCAGTTTGCGGCTGCCTGATACCACCACATTGTCCTGGCTGGCGTCGAGCGCCTGGCTGCCGGCGTCGACTGCCGCGGCCATCAGGTGCGTGATGTCGTCACGCATCCGGCCGAGTTCGTCGCGCAGCTTGACGCGAACCTGATCGAAACTGTGGCCGGAAAAATGCTGGTTGAAAAAATTGGCTGCTTCGGTGAGTGCGGACGCGCTGTAGGACTGCTCGGTGAGGATGACGCGATTCTCGACCTCGCCTTCCATGGTGACGATGATGAGCAGGATGCGCTTGTCCGACAGGCTGATGAATTCGATCTGGCGGAACGCGGGGTTGCGGCGCGGCGTCATGACCAGCCCGGCAAACTGGCTGAGGTCGGACAGCAGGGTGGAGGCCGCGGTCATCAGGCGTTGCGGATCGGATGGCGTCAGGCTGGCTTGGAGCTGGCTGACCGCGAACTGGTCGAGCGGGCGCACCGTCAGCAGCGTATCGACAAAAAACCGGTAGCCGCGCGGCGTCGGCACCCGCCCGGCCGAGGTGTGCGGGCTGGCAACGTAACCCATGTCCTCGAGGTCGGCCATGATATTGCGGATGCTGGCCGGCGACAGATCGAGTCCAGAATGTTTCGACAAAGTGCGCGAGCCCACAGGCTCCCCTTCGCTGATGTAGCGTTCAACCAGGGTTTTCAGCAGGATTCTGGCGCGGTCGTTGAGCATGGGGGGATTATAAGTCGAGAGTCGAGAGCGGAGAGTCGAGAGTGGGCGCAAGGGAGAGCGGATGTCAACTCACTCCGCTCTCCGCTCTCCGCTCTCCGCTCTCCCCGCTTATAATCCCGCCATGCAAACCCCTTTCCACACCGTCGGCCTCGTTGGCAAATACGATAATCAGGGCATGGAGGCTTCCGTGCGGGCGCTGGGGGAGTTTCTGCGGACTCGCGGTCATGCGGTTCTGCTCGCCGCCCAGACGGCCGACCATCTCGGCATCAAGGACTTCCCTACGCGCAGCTTGCACGATCTGGCCAGCGAGAGCGATGCGGTGGTGGTGCTGGGCGGCGACGGCACCATGCTGTCGATCGCGCGTGAACTGGCGCCGCACGGCGCGCCGCTGATCGGCATCAACCAGGGACGGCTGGGATTTCTGACGGACATTACCGTCACGGACATGTTCGATGCCGTCGCCGAAATCCTGAGCGGCCAATATGTGGCGGAGGAACGCATCCTGCTGAACGGACAGATTCGCCGCGGCGGCGAAAGCGTGTTCGAAGCCACCGCGTTCAATGACGTGGTGGTGGGCAAGGGCGGCTCGGGCCGGCTGATCGATCTGGAAATTTCCATCAACAGCGAATTTGTCTACAGCCAGCGTGCCGACGGTCTGGTGGTGACCACGCCGACCGGCACCACGGCGTATGCGCTGTCGGCCGGCGGCCCCATCGTGCATCCGACGCTGGAAGCCGTGGCGCTGGTGCCGATCTGCCCGCACACCCTGTCGGCGCGTCCCATCGTGGTGAGCAGCCATTCGCGCATCGAACTGCACCTGACCTATGCGGACGATGCGCGCGTCCATTTCGACGGCCAGCATCATTTCGACCTGCACAGCGGCGACCATGTCTGGATCACGCGCGCCAACCGTCCGGTCACCCTGCTGCATCCGCATTCCTACAGCTACTACGACACCCTGCGGCAAAAGCTGCACTGGGGCAAAAAGCTTTAGGCTTGTGAATAAACCTACTGCGCTTGCCATCTCGGGGTTGGGCGGTGCTCGCAATCCTCATGTACTTTAAGTACATTCCGGTTGCTGCGCTCCGGCCGCCCCCGACCTGGCTGCGCACGCTACGGTTTCTTCACAAGCCTTAACTGCGCATTTTTATGCTGTCGCATCTCTCCATCCGCAACTACCTGCTGGTCGAATCGGTCGATCTCGATTTCACGTCGGGGTTGACCGTGCTCACGGGCGAGACCGGCGCAGGCAAGTCCATTCTGGTCGACGCGCTGGCGCTGGCGCTGGGCGACCGTGCCGAGGGCGGCGTGGTGCGCAGCGGTGCGCCGCGCGCCGAGATTTCCGCCGAGTTCGTCATCGACGCCTTGCCGCAGCTGGCGACATGGCTCGATGAGGCCGGTTTCGCGTCGGAAGATGGCGCATTGATCCTGCGCCGCGTGATCGACGCCGGTGGTCGCTCGCGCGCGTTCATCAACGGCAGCGCCGCGCCGCTGACGCAGCTGAAGGAGGCCGCCGAATTCCTGCTTGATATCCACGGCCAGCATGCGCATCACGCGCTGTTGCGCCCGCAGGCCCAGCGCGAGGTGCTCGACGCCTATGCCGGCGCCCAGCAAGCGGCCGCCCGCGTCAGCATCGCCTGGCATGCCTGGCAGGCGGCGCGGCAGCGGCGTCTGGAGGCGGAAACCCACGGTCAGGCACGGCAGATCGAACGCGAGGGCTTGCATCTTGCGGTGGAGGAGTTGCGCGCGCTGGGCGACGATCTCGCGCGCTGGGACGATATCCAGATCGAGCATGCGCGGCTGGCGCACGTCACCACGCTGCTCGAAGGCAGCCAGGCGCTGATTCACGGTCTGGATGAAGGCGAATCGGCCGTATCCAGTCATCTGGGCGAAATGAGCGCGCGGCTCGACACCATGCAGGCGGTGGACGACAGCCTGGGCGAGATTGCCACTTTGCTGAATTCGGCCAGCGCCGACATCGCCGAAGCGGTGCACGCACTGCGCCGCTATGCCGGCCATCTCAACCTCGATCCCGAACGTCTCGCCGAGCTCGACCGGCTGCTCTCCGACATGCACCGGCTGGCGCGCAAGCATCGCGTGCAGCCCGATGCGCTGGCCGGCTTGTTCGAACAGTTTCAGGCGCGTCTGGTCGAACTGGCGGCCAGTGACGATTTCGATGCGTTGCAAGCCGGCGAAGAGGCCGCCATGGCGCATTACCAGAGCGAGGCAACGCAGCTCAGCGCACTGCGCCGCAAGGCAGCGACGGCCTTGTCGAAACAGGTGACGACCGCCATGCACGAACTCGCGCTCGCCGGAGGCCAGCTCGACATTCAACTGCAACCGGTGAGCGAGCCGCGCGCGTACGGGCTGGAAGACGTGAGTTTTCTGGTGGCGAGCCATCCCGGTTTGCCGCCGGGGCCGCTGGCCAAAGTGGCCTCGGGTGGCGAACTGTCGCGCATCAGTCTGGCGATCCAGACCGCGCTGTCGGGCGTGGCCGGCGTGCCGACGCTGATCTTCGACGAGGTCGATGTCGGCATCGGCGGCAGCGTGGCCGAGGCGGTCGGACGGCGGCTGGCGAAGCTGGGCGAAACCCGTCAGGTACTGGTCATCACCCACCTGCCGCAGGTGGCCGCGCGCGGCACCCGGCATCTGCGGGTGGCCAAGCAGGCCAACGGCGGTTTCGTCACCTCCAACATCGAATCGCTGGATGCGGACACGCGGGTGGAGGAAATCGCCCGCATGCTGGGCGGCCTGAAAATCACCGCCACCACGCGGCAGCATGCCGCGGAGATGCTCGCAGGTTGAAAATCCTGCGCGCCCTTCGGACGAGCTTGGTACTTTGCCTGCTGTTCGCTGGTTCGGCCTGGGCGGACACGATGCAGGGCGTGATCATCGTCGTGATCGACGGCGATACCGTGCTGTTCAAGCCCGACCATTACCACCCGTCATCGCGCGCGTTCCTCAAGGTGCGCCTGGTCGACATCGATGCCCCGGAATCGGACCAGCCGCACGGCGAAGCGGCGACCCGCGCGCTCAAGGACATGGCGCTCAAGCAGCGCGCGACGCTGAAGATCGTCGCCACCGACCACTATGGCCGCAAGCTGGGGCGTCTCGACGTTGGTGGCGTGGCGGTCAATACGGAACTGGTGCGACGAGGCCATGCATGGTCGGGATCGCGCGACACCGTCGACCCATTGCGCAGCCTGCAGGAAGAAGCCCGCCGGGCGCGGCGCGGGCTGTGGGCGGAGGCGGCGCCGATGCCACCGTGGGTGTGGCGGCGCGAGCAGGCCGCCCGCTGAGCGTCTAACCAGCGTCTTCGCGCGGCGTGCCGTCCGGCAGCGCGATGTGGCATTCGCGGAAAATCCGTGCCGTGCAGCCGCGGCAGATTGCGTTGTCCAGCTTCGGGTAAATCGCCTGGATGGCGTCGCCCTTGTGGCGGAAGATCTGTTCCTCGCCCACGGTGTCGACCTGCCCGCTGCGGCGCAGCATTTCGCACAGGTCCGGCTGCACCCCCACCAGATACAACCCGCCGCCCAGTTTGCGTCGCCGCGTGGCTTCCTTCGCCAGCAGTTCGGCGCCCGCCAGGTCGATGAAGCCGATCGCGCGCGAAGTCAGCAGCAGGTGTTTTTTCTGCGGGTCGGCTTCGTCGACGTTGCGGAAATACCGCTGCACGTGCTCGACCGCGCCGAAGAAGATCGAGCCTTCCACGCGCAGCATGGTCAGTTGCGGGCAGGCGGGCGCGTCGGGGGTGGCCTGTACGAACTTGCGGCGCGGGTTGTCGCGCTCAGCGGTCAGCGGACGCAGTTCGCGGATCGACGGCTGCGAGGTGCGGTAGAGATAGAACATCAGCGACACCAGGATGCCCAGGAAGATGCCTTTTTCCAGATCGACCAGGGTGCCGACGAAAGTGAGCGCGAGAATGATGCGTTCGCGTTTGTGGCGCTTGATGATTTCGCCGATGTGATGGAAATCGATCAGGCCCCACGCCACGATGAACAGGATGGCCGCCATCGACGGCACCGGCAGATAGGCCGCGAGCGGGGCCACCAGCAGCACGATCAGGAGCAGGAACACCGCCGACAGCGCGGCCGCCAGCGGCGTTTTCGCGCCCGAGGCGTAGTTCACCCCGCTACGGTTGAACGAGCCGCTGCCGGCATAGCCGGAGAAAAAGCTGCCCGCGATGTTGGACAGACCCTGGCCGACGAATTCCTGGTTGCTGTCGATACGCTGGTCGGATTGGGTGGCGACCGAACGCGCGATCGCCACGGCTTCGGTGAGCGCCAGGATGGCGATGATGGTGGCGGGGAACAGGGTCTGCTGGATCGCACTGAACGAGAAATCCGGCAGCGACAGCGGCGGAAACGAGGCTACCAGCGCGCCGACCGTGCGGATGCCGGTCGCGTCGCTGCCGTATTCGGCGTTGAGAATCGCCGCCACGCCGCTGCCCACCACCATGGCGACGATCATGTACGGCAGCTTCCGCAGATAGCGCTTGGCGAGGATGCCCGATACCAGCGTGATCGCGCCCACCACCATCACCCAGGGCTGGACGTCCGCGAGGTGGCGGCCGAAATAAATCAGCACTTCGTGGAAGTGCGCGCCGCGTGGCATGTCCAGGCCGAAGAAATTCTTGATCTGGCTGCTTGCGATGAGGATGGCCGCGCCCGCGGTGAATCCGATGATGACCGTGTGCGAGATGAAATTGACCAGCATGCCCAGCCGTGCCAGTCCCATCGCCAGCTGGATCAGGCCGGCCAGAAAAGTGAGCGTGAGCACCAGGCCGATGAACTGCGGGCTGCCGGGTTCGGCCAGCGGGCTGATCGAGGCGAATACCACGATCGAGATGGCTGTCGTCGGCCCCGATACCAGATGCCAGCTCGACCCCCACAGCGCCGCCACGATGGCGGGCACCATCGCCGCATAGAGGCCGTATTCCGGCGGCAGGCCGGCGATGGTGGCGAAGGCCACTGCCTGCGGCAGCACGATAAGCGCCCCGGTGAGGGCGGCGAGGCTGTCTGCCTTGAAGGTTTGCGGCGTGACGTTGGGCCACCAGCGCAGGAAGGGCAGCAGGCGATACAACCAGAGGGGGCAGGCTTTAAGATCGATCACGAAAGTTCAGAAGCATATTAGTGGATAGAACTATATCTCATTGGCATAAAAGGATTTTTTCCATGGAAAGCATTCATCAATGAGGTTCCACGGTCTTATAATCCAAAGCCAACCCTACGATAGATGGGGTCTAAACAACAACACAACCCAAAGAGAGTGAGGAAGATGAAAACCACCACGATGACGCTGTGCGCGTCCATGTTGTTGGCGTTGGCCGTGCCTGCCCAGGCTGCCGGCGACCCCAAGGCAGGAAAACTCAAAACCCCGATGTGTGCCGGCTGCCATGGCATCAATGGCTGGCGTACCGCATATCCTACCGTGTACAGCGTTCCCAAGCTGGGCGGCCAGCATGCCGACTATATCGTGGCAGCGCTCAATGCCTATAAGAGTCATGAACGCAGTCACCCCAGCATGATCGGTATTGCAAGCGGCCTGTCCGATCAGGACATGGAAGATCTCGCGGCGTATTACGCTTCGTCGTACAGCGGCCCTGCCAACTAATCGAGGACGACAGCATCATGAAAAAAACAGTGTTCATCCTCGCCGCCGTTGCGATGGGATTCTCCTTGCCGGCTCATGCCAAGGGCGATTACGAAGCAGGCAAGGCCAAGTCGACCACCTGCGCCGCTTGCCATGGCGCGGATGGTGTCAGCGCCATTCCGTCCTTCCCCAAACTGGCGGGTCAGCATAGCGATTATATCTACCACGCCCTCAAGGATTACAAGTCGGGCAAGCGCAAGAACCCCACCATGGCGGCTCAGGTGGAAACCCTCTCCGAGGTGGATATGCATGACCTCGCGGCGTATTTTTCCAAGCAGAAAGGCCTGGACCGCAAGTACTGATTGCGGGGCTGAAGAAAGCGGGCGCAGCAGGGCAGTGTGTTCCCGTTTTCTGTTTCTGCTCTGGAATGCCAGGTGGCAGGCAGCTTCATTCAATCAATGAGGAGACGTCCGTATGGCAACAAACTCACAGCGCCCGTCCAAAGAAAAGCGCCGTCGATATAAATTGATTTTTATCGAAAGACGCAAGGGCAAACTATGGCTGTATGGGCAAATGGTTCTGTTGCCCGTCTTGCTGGCCACCATGATGTGGCTTTACGCTGCCTGACGGCATCGTGTGTTCGGGGTGCAGGTGCCTGAACTATCCTGGCTGCCGCATCCGCCGCCTCACAAATCCGCCAGCGTTTTGATATGCGCTGCCACGCTGCGTCCCAGTGAGCTGAGGTCGTAGCCGCCTTCGAGCACCGAAACGATACGGCCTGCTGCATGGCGGGCGGCCACCTTCATGACCTGTTCGGTAATCCAGACGTAATCCGCCTCGACCAGGCCGAACTGCGCCATGTCGTCCTCGCGATGGCCGTCGAAGCCGGCGGAGAAAAAAAGCATGTGCGGGCGGAAGGCTTCCAGGCGCGGCATGATTCTCGACGTGAAGGCTTCCCGGTAGGCCTGACCGGTGGTGCCGGCGGGCAGCGGGACGTTGACGATGTGATCGCTTGCCGTGTCTGAACCGCTGTGAGGGTAGAAGGGATGCTGGAAGGTGGAGCACAGCATCACGCGGGGATCGTCCCGGAAGATATCCTCGGTGCCGTTGCCGTGATGCACGTCGAAATCGACAATGGCCACCCGTTCCAGGCCGTGCTGTTCGAGCGCGTGTGCAGCCGCCACGGCCACGTTGTTGAAAAAGCAGAAACCCATGGCCTGATTGCGGGTGGCATGGTGGCCGGGCGGACGGCAGGCGACGAAGGCATTGGCCGCCTCGCCGCGCACGACCCGGTCCACCGCCATCACCGCGCCGCCGGCGGCATGCCGGGCGGCATCCAGGGTATGCGGGTTCATGCTGGTGTCAGGATCGAGCGCGTGCATGCCTTCTCTGGGCGAGGCGGCTTCGATGGCGTCGATATGGGCGGCGTCATGCACGCGCAACAACTGGCTGCGATGCACCGGACCGGCTTCGAGATGCAGCAGGTAATCGAACAGATGGGCGGCGTGCAGCCGGTCATCGATGGCGCGCAGCCGTGCGGGGCTTTCCGGATGCCAGTCGCCCATATCGTGCTGGAGGTAGGACGGGTGGGTGATATAGGCGGTGAGCATGGCGAGGCAAGGGCGTGAATGGCTCAACTATACGCCCGGCAAGATGGCGTTGTAACAGGGGATGGCCTAGGATAAGCGCGTACCCGGTTCATTCGAAACCAGATCGCAATCCAGCCTCGTCCTTATCCAGACCATGCCCCAGCACTATCTTCACCCCCTGTTCAATGCCCGCTCGGTAGCGGTTTTCGGCGCCAGTGAGCGCGAGGACTCGGTTGCCGGCATCCTGTTCCGCAACCTGCGCAACGCGGGTTACACCGGCGAGGTCTACCCGGTCAATCCCAGGCACGAGACGATTTTCGGCGAGCCGTGTTATGCCTCTGCCGCTGACTTGCCGACGGTTCCGGAACTGGCGCTGATCGCCACGCCTGCAGCGACGGTCGCCCCGATCATGGAGGCGTGCGGCAAGCGCGGCATCCGCCATGCCGTGGTGCTGTCGGCCGGCTTCCGCGAAGTGGGCGCCCACGGAGCGGCGCTGGAAGAAGCAGTGAAAGAGGTGGCAAGGCGGTATGGCATCCGCTTCATCGGCCCCAACTGCCTGGGCATCCAGCGGCCGTCCATCGGGCTGAACGCCACCTTCAGCCAGGGCGCGACCCTGTCCGGCGACCTTGCACTGGTGTCGCAATCCGGCGCGTTGTGCACCGCCATGCTGGACTGGGCGGAAACCAACGGCATCGGATTTTCCAGCGTGATTTCCACCGGCGCGTCGGCCGATCTCGATTTCGGCGAGATTCTCGACTACCTCGCTACCGATACGCAGACCAAGGGAATCCTGCTGTATATCGAAGGCATCCGCGATGCGCGACGCTTCATGAGCGCATTGCGTGCGACGTCCCGCTTCAAGCCCATCGTCATGGTCAAGGTCGGACGTCATGCGACGGGGGCCAAGGCGGTGCAGTCGCATACCGGGGCATTGGTGGGATCGGACGCGGTGTTCGATGCGCTGGTGCGGCGCGCCGGCGTGGTGCGGGTCAATACCATCCTGCAGCTGTTCGCGTCGGCGCGAGCATTGTCCACGCACATCAAGCCCACCGGCAACCGGCTGGCCATCGTCACCAATGGCGGCGGCCCCGGCGTGATGGCCACCGATCTGGCCGTGGACATGGGCGTGCGCATGGCCGAACTGTCGCCGGAGACGATCGAGACACTCAACGGCGTGCTGCCATCCAACTGGTCGAAGGCCAATCCGCTCGACATCATCGGCGATGCGACCGCCGAGCGATATCGCGTGGCGGTGGAGACTTGTCTGCATGACGAAAACGTCGACGGCGTACTGGTGATGCTGACGCCGCAGGCGATGACCCGGCCGACCGAAGCGGCCCAGGCGGTGGTGGACGTGGCGAAGACCTCAAGCAAGCCGGTGCTTACCTGCTGGATGGGCGAGGCGCAGGTGTACGAGGGTCGCCGCCTGTTCAAGCAGGCGGGCATTCCCTTCTTCACCACGCCGGAGCCGGCGGTGGAGGTGTTTTCCTTTCTCTCCGCTTTTTATGACAACCAGCGCCAGTTGATGCAGACGCCGGGGCCGCTGTCGCAGCAGGCCGAGCCGGATGTCGAAGGCGCGCGTCTGATTATCGAGAACGCACTGGCGCATGGCCGCCACTTGCTGAACGAGGTGGAATCGAAGGCGCTGCTGGCGGCTTTCCACATTCCGATCGCACAGACCCTGATCGCACGCGACCCCACGGAAGCCATGCTGATGGCGCAGCAGATGGGCTTTCCGGTGGCGATGAAAATCAACTCGCCGGACATCACCCACAAGTCCGATGTCAACGGCGTGCGCCTGGGACTGTCCAGCGGACAGGCCGTGCGTTCGGCTTTTGGCGAAATGCTGGCCGACATCAAGCGCTTGCGTCCCGATGCGGCGATCGAAGGGATCGTCATCGAACCGATGGCGACGCGTCCGCATGCGCGCGAGGTTTTGCTGGGCATGACTTCGGATCCGGTGCTGGGGCCGGTGATCGTGTTCGGTGCCGGTGGCGTCGATGTCGAAGCCTTCCACGACAGCGCGGTCACCCTGCCGCCGCTCAACCACTATCTGGCGCGCGACCTGATCCAGCGCACCCGCGTCGCGACCCTGCTGGGACCGTTCCGCAACCGCCCGCCGGTGGATATGGATGCGCTGGAGAATGTGCTGCTGCGACTGTCGGAAATGGTGTGTGAATTGCCCTGGCTGTCTGAAATGGACATCAATCCCCTGCTGGTGGACGAGCACGGCGCGCTGGCGCTGGATGCGCGCATCGTCATCGCCCCGCGCGTGCCCACGGCCGACCGTTACGGTCATATGGCGATCCATCCCTATCCGGCGCATCTGGTGACGCACTGGCAGTTGCCCAGCGGCCACGATGTGCTGATTCGCCCGATCCGTCCCGAAGATGCCCAGCTGACGCAGACCTTCGTGCGCAGCCTGTCCGAGGAAAGCAAATATTTCCGCTTCATGGACACGCTGAGCGAACTGTCGCCGACCGCGCTGGCACGCCTGACCCAGATCGATTACACCCGGGAAATGGCGCTGCTGGCACTGACCGAGGTCGACGGCGGGGAAGTGGAACTCGGCGTGGCGCGCTATGCCATCAATCCGGATGGCGAGAGCTGCGAGTTTGCGCTGGTGGTCAACGACCAGTGGCAGAAGCAGGGCATCGGCCACAAGCTGATGGATGTACTGATGGACGTGGCGCGCGGCAAGGGCATGAAAGCGATGGAAGGCGAAGTGCTGAAAACCAACCGTCCCATGCTCAAACTGGTGGAAGCGCTTGGTTTCCGTATCGAGCCGCACCCGGAGGATGACGGCGTGCGCAAGATTTCGCGCACGCTGTAAGACTTACTGGTTTTCGCCGGCTTTCCGGTCCAGGCAGGCCAGGTAAGACAGGGCATCGTATTGCGCGCCCGTGCGCTGTGATTGCCAGATCATTTCCGCCAGGCAGTCCATGATCCGGTGTTCAGCCTCCATGGCATCCCCCGCCTGTTCGACCAGCTTTTGGTGGCGCGCGCTGATTCCGGCGGGCTGGTCGATCGAAACCTGTTCGGCAATCGCCAGGTGCATGGCCAGATGCATGAAGGGATTCGTCTCGCCGAGCTCGGGCCGGTAGTCGCGTTCCTTGTAGCGTTCCGGCTGCTCCAGCAGCGCATGGTATTCCGGGTGCGTCAGGATGGCGTGCAGTGCCGGCTGCTCGGCGCCCGCCAGCGGCTGGCCGGCACGGTATTTCGCCCACACGTCGAAGAAGAACTGGCGAACCTGGTCGCGGCTGGGATTGAACATGCGTCGTTAACCGGTTTGGGCGCGCGCAGCGCGGCGTTTGCCCCCTCCCCCGTTCGGGGGAGGGTTGGGGATAAGCAGCGACTTGCCCGCTTGCGGGCTTAGTCGAATGGTTAGAGGTTCCATCAGAGGGAAGCGAAGCCGTTGCTGCGTTTTTTGTTCCCTTCGGGGGCGGACGTCTTGTACTTGTATTCGCACAGGTCCGCAATGATGCATTCGCCGCATTTCGGCTTGCGTGCCTGGCACACATAGCGCCCGTGCAGGATCAGCCAGTGGTGGGCGTTGACGCGAAACTCGGCGGGAATGGTCTTGACCAGTTTCTTTTCCACTTCCAGCACGGTCTTGCCGGGCGCGAGGCCGATGCGGTTGGCGACACGGAAGATATGGGTGTCGACCGCCATGGTGGGCTGGCCGAAGGCCGTGTTGAGAATTACGTTCGCGGTTTTACGACCCACGCCCGGCAAGGCTTCCAGCGCGTCGCGTTCGGCCGGCACCTGGCTGCCGTGCAGGTCGATCAGCATCTTGCAGGCCGCGATCAGATGGCGGGCCTTGCTCTTGTAGAGACCGATGGTCTTGATGAAGTCGGCCAGTCCGGCTTCGCCCAGCGCATGAATGGCCTCGGGCGTGTTGGCAACCGGAAACAGTCTGCGTGTCGCCAGATTGACGCCCTTGTCGGTGGATTGCGCCGACAGCACCACGGCCACCAGCAATTCGAATGGCGTGCTGTATTCGAGCTCGGTCGTGGGGTGGGGATTGACCGCGCGCAGGCGGCTGAAAATTTCGTGGCGCTTAGCCGGATTCATCCTAAATACTCAATTCCGGAGATGGTCCGCCCCGGCCCGATGCAGAGGGGATTGCGACGGCACGAAAATCGCGGCGAGGGCGCCGCTCCCACAGGTGGTGGCCAGCGCAGGGATGACGCGTTTCTTCAGCGGCGGCTTCATGCCGGCATCGGCACGGCGGCATGGGCGCGCTGGTCGGCACGGGCTTTTCGCCAGTTGTGCGCGGCGATCAGCAGTCCCAGCGCGATGAAGGCGCCCGGCGGCAGAATGGCGAGCAGAAAGCCCTGGTAATCGGGCAGCACGTGCAGCACGAACCGCTTGGAGTCCTCGCCGAACACCAGATCAATGCCGGACAGCAGCGTGCCCTGTCCGGCCAGTTCGCGCATGCCGCCCAGCACCACCAGCACCATGGTCAGGCCCAGCCCCATGGCAAAGGCATCGACCACACTGTGCAGCGGACGGTTCTTGGAAGCGAAGGCGTCGGCGCGTGCCAGCACGATGCAGTTGGTGGTGATGAGCGGAATGAAAATGCCCAGCACCAGATAGAGCGGATGCACGAACGCGTTCATCAACAGGTCGATCACCGTGACCAGCGAAGCGATGATGAGCACGAATACCGGGATGCGGATTTCATGCGGCACGAAATGGCGTGCGCCGGACACCGCGCCGCTGGCCGCCACCATCACCAGCATGGTGGCCAGCCCCAGCGACAGCGCGTTGACCACGGTGGTGCTGATGGCCAGCAGCGGGCACAGGCCGAGCAATTGAACGAGGCCGGCATTCTGTTTGGAAAGGCCGTTCTGGAACAGGGTGCGGAATTCGTCCATTGTCATCATGAGCGTGTCTCCTCGACGGGGGGCGGCGCTTGTCCCCGAATGGGGGCGATGATCGCCGCGCGGTGCCGCGCAAAATAATCCAGTGCCTGCTTCACCGCCTTGACCACGGCGCGCGGCGTGATGGTGGCGCCGGCGCGGGCGTCGAACCGGCCGCCATCCTTGATGACTTTCCAGTGCTTGGGCGCGGGCTCGATCAGCGACTTGCCGACAAACTGTTCGATCCACGGGCTTTTGGCGCGATGAATGTAATCGCCCAGCCCCGGCGTTTCGCGATGCGAGGTGACGCGCACGCCGGTGACGGTGCCATCGATGTCAATGCCGACCAGCAGGTGGATATTGCCGCCGTAGCCATCCGGCGCAATCGCTTCCAGCACGACCGCCGTCAGGGTCTCGCCGCGGCGGGCCAGCCACATGGCCGAAGGCTGGCGCGTACCCAGCAACTCGTCCGGCGGCAGGTTCTGACGGCTGGCCAGCAGGTCGTTGTCATACAGGGCGCGCGGCAGCACCTGGCCGATGAGTCCGAGCGTTTCGGCCTGCTGGCTGCGGGTGATGGTCGGTTCGGTGCGGTTGTAGGTCAGCGCCAGCATCGCGGTGGCGAGCAGCGCGAACACGAACAGGATCACGCCTGTGCGCAGCGCATTCTTGAGCGCGGCCTGGAGCAGGGCGTTCATGCCGGCGGTTCCCTGGTTTTTCTCGCCTCGCCGTAGATGCGCGGTTGGGTCCAGGCATCGATCAGCGGCACGGAGAGGTTCATCAGCAAAATGGCGAAGGCCACGCCGTCCGGATAGCCGCCCCAGGTGCGGATGATGATGGTGAGCAGGCCCGCGCCGAAGCCGAAAATCAGCTTGCCGCGCGGGGTGGTCGCGCCCGACACCGGATCGGTGGCGATGAAGAAGGCGCCCAGCATCACCGACGGTGCGAACAGGTGGAACCACGGCGCGCCGAAGCGGCCGGCGTCGAAGAAATGCAGGAAGCCGGCGGCAAGCCAGATACCGGCCAGAAAGGCGAGCGGGACCTGCCAGCTGATGATGCGCAGTGCCCATAGCAGCAGCCCGCCCAGCAGAAATGCGGCCGCCAGCCACTCGAAGCCCAGCCCGCCGTAGTGGCCGAAGATGGAGTGGGTCATGATTTCGTCGACGGTCAGTTGCTGCAGCAGTCCGGTTCGCAGGGCATCCAGCGGCGTCGCCATGGTCACGGCGTCGAGCGTGGCTTTCGTGCTGTCGAAGCCAAAAATCACGCTTGCGCTTTGCGCCAGCGTGAGCGGAGTTTCCGTCAGCGCAACCGGGCCTGCCCACTGTGTCATCTGCACCGGGAACGACACGATCAGCACCGCGTAGCCCACCATGGCCGGATTGAAGATGTTCTGCCCCAGCCCGCCGTACAGATGCTTGGCCACCACGATGGCGAACAGCGTGCCGGTGACGATCAGCCACCACGGCGCCAGCGAGGGCAGCGACAGTGCCAGCAGCCAGGCGGTGACGATGGCGGAAAGATCGGTGAGGAAGGGTTTGACCGGATAGCCGCGCGCCTTCAGCATGGCCGCTTCGGCCGCCAGCGCGGTGGCCGTGGCGAGCGACAGCGTCACCAGGATGCCCGGACCGAATATCCAGACATACACCCAAATACCGGGCAGGAGTGCCATCAGCACCCAGGCCATGACCTGGGTGACGCTGCTGCGGTCAAGAATGAATGGGGCGGGCATCAGGGTTTTTTCTCGTCGGTTTCCAGCGGCTGGTGCGCCAGTTCGCGGATTTTAGCCCGGCGCGCCTCGATTTCCTCGATCACGTGCCGGGTGTCGGGCGCCAGATGATCGGTGTTCCTGGGAATGATGTCGGCTTTTTTCGCCTGCGCGCGGGCCAGGGCGGCAGCAATCAGCGCCTTCTTGGCGTCGGCATCCGGAGCGCCCGACGCGGTTGGATCGGCTGTAATCTCGGCACGCTTGGCCTGAGCCTTGGCAGCCAGCTTTTCGGCTTTTTCCTTTTTCTCCCGTTCCAGCCGGAACTGGCGGAACTCGTGCCGCTCACGCGCCAGATCGGAGGCGCGCTTGTCCTTTTCCCGCGCCCAGATTTCACTCTTGGCGTAACGATAAAAATCGACCAGCGGGATATGACTGGGGCAGACGTAGCTGCAACAGCCGCATTCGATGCAGTCGAACAAGTGATATTCCTGCGCACGTCCGAATTCGTTTGCCTTGGCGAAGCGGAACAGTTCCTGCGGCTGCAACTCGGCCGGACAAGCGTCGGCGCAGCGGGTGCAGCGGATGCAGGGCAGGGCGCGCGGCAGCGGCGGGAACAGATCCTTCGATTTCACCAGGAGACAGTTCGTGGCCTTGATGACGGGCACATCCTGGCCAGGCATCGGCACGCCCATCATCGGGCCGCCCATCAATACCCCGGTGGCGCCATCGCGGTCACCCGCAATTTCGATCAGCGCGTGTATCGGTGTGCCGATCAGCGCCACGATGTTTTGTGGACGCAGCACGTGGCCCGTGACGGTGACCAGCCGGGAGATCAACGGCTCGCCGTGGTGTACCGCGCGCGCCAGGGCATGGGCCGTGCCGACGTTGAATACCTGGATGCCGATATCGGTGGACAGCTTTCCGGAAGGCACCTGCTTGCCGGTGAGCGTTTCGATCATCTGCTTGGCGCCGCCGCCGGGATAGATGGCCGGCACGGCGACGACTTCTACCGTAAAGTCCAGCCGGGTGGCGGCCGTCTTCATGGCGGCAATGGCCTCGGGCTTGTTTTCCTCGATGCCGACGATAATCTCGGTGCTGCCCAGCAGGTGACGCATCACCGCCACGCCCTGCATGATTTCTTCGGCATGCGTGCGCATCAGCACATCGTCGCAGGTGATCCACGGCTCGCATTCGCCGCCGTTGATGATCAGCGTCGGGATCGCGTGGGCGCCCGGATCGAGCTTCACCGCGCTGGGGAACACCGCCCCGCCGAGACCGGCGATACCCATGTCGCGCAGCTTCATGCGCAGGTCGGATAGCGCCATGGCCTGATAGTCGAGGGCGCCGTGATCGATCCACTCGTCGCGGCCGTCAGTCTCGATCGTGATGCACAGGTCGGGTAGGCCGGAAACATGCGGCACCTGCTGCAGGTCGATTGCCGTGACGATGCCTGAACTCGATGCGTGTACGGCTGCGGAAATATAGCCGTCCGCTTCGCCGATCAACTGGCCTTTCAGTACCCGGTCGCCCACCTTGACGGTGGGCTTGGCGGGGTTGCCCATGTGCTGGCGCATGGGGATGACGAGCTTGTTCGGCAGCAGTGCGGCGTGAACCGGCCGGCTGTTGGATTCCGTCTTGTGCCCGGGCGGATGCACGCCGCCCTTGAAGGTGTGGAGTGTGCGGCTCATGGGGATTGTTTGAGCATCACAACCGGATGCTTCCATTTCCAGTGCGGCAGATCTTCGGGGATCGGCACCATCGAAATACAGTCGACCGGGCAGGGCGGCAAGCACAATTCACAGCCGGTGCATTCGGCGGCAATGATGGTGTGCATTTGCTTGGCGGCCCCGGAAATCGCGTCGACCGGGCAGGCTTGGATGCACAGCGTGCAGCCGATGCAGGTCTGCTCGTCGATGAAGGCGACCGATTTCGGTTTCGGCGTGCCGTGGGTTTCATCGAGCGGCTTGGGGTCCACCCCCAGCAATTCGGCGAGTTTCTTCATTCCCTCCTCGCCGCCCGGCGGACACTGGTTGATATCGGCCTCGCCCCTGGCGATGGCCTCGGCATAGGGGCGGCAGCCGGGGAAGCCGCACTGCCCGCATTGCGTCTGCGGCAGGATGGCATCGATCTTTTCCGCCAGCGGATTGCCTTCCACCTTCAGGCGAATCGCCGACCAGCCGAGCACCAGGCCGATCACCACGGCCAGGATGACCATCACCCCGATTGCGGTCAGCATTATTTGACGAGGCCCGAAAAACCCATGAAGGCAAGCGACATCAGGCCGGCCGTGATCATCGCAATGCTGGTGCCCTTGAAGGGCGACGGCACATCGCAGGTATCCAGCCGTTCGCGGATGCCGGCGAACAGCACCAGCACCAGCGTGAAGCCGATCGCCCCACCCGCACCGAAAAACAGCGATTCGACGAAGCCGTGCTGTTGCTGCACGTTGAGCAGCGGAATCCCCAGCACCGCGCAGTTGGTGGTGATCAGCGGCAGATAGATGCCCAGCACCTGATAGAGCAGCGGGCTGGTCTTGTGGATGAACATCTCGGTGAACTGCACGATGCCGGCGATCACCACGATGAACGACAGCGTGCGCAGATAGAACAGCTCGGTGCCGAGCAGGTATTCGTTGATGAGATAGCTTGCGCCCGACGCCAGCGTCAGAACGAAGGTCGTTGCCAGTCCCATGCCGATGGCCGTTTCCAGTTTTTTCGACACGCCCATGAAGGGGCACAGGCCGAGAATCTTGGCCATCACGATGTTGTTCACGAACACCGTGGAAATGAGAATGAGGATGTAGGTTTCCAAAGCAGGCAGCCCGACGCAATATCGCATTATCCGCTGTGGGAGGCGTGCGATTCAAGTTGTTGCGGCAAGGGGTATTGAAACTGCGGGTCGGGTGGATCGCCGGTAGCGGCCGAACCGCCGATTGCCAGGTTGCGGCCTAAGCCAAAAGTGCGGGTTTCATTCTTGCTGGGGCGGACTTAAACTTTGCAAAAAAACGGCGCGGTCGCACGCATCTTGCAAGCAAGTCTGGATGCGTCATTGTGGCCCCACAAGGTTTGACAAAAACGACAATCAGGAGAGGACCGCATGAGCAATGAAATCGATTCCAAACAGAGTCTGAACACCCAGCAGGCGCGCAATCTGGCCAACACCACCAAGAGCGTGCCGCAGATGGAGAGTTCCACGCCGCGGTGGTTCATGCAGATGCTGCCGTGGGTGAATCTGGAAGCGGGCATTTTCCGGGTCAACCGCCGCAAGACGGTGGTGCGCAAGGTCATCAAGGTCCCCATCAGCGCCGAGGGCGGCAGCGGCAAGATCCTCGGCGCGCATCTGAAGAGCATTCCCCTCTTCGAGCACTGCGACGAGGCTTTCCTCGACGAGCTGGCCGCCAAGTTCCTGAGCGAAAGCTTCCCCATGGGGCAGCGCGTGATGAGCCGCGGCGACGCCGCCGACAAGTTCTACATCCTGGCCGATGGCAAGGTGGAAGTGAGTGACGTCAGCGACCACGGAGACAAGGTGCGCCTGTCGATGCTGACCGAAGGCGACTACATCGGCGAGATCGCGCTGCTGCGCGGCATCGACCGTACCGCCAACGTGGATACGGTGACGCCCTGCGTATTCCTCGCGCTTAGCCGCCAGGACTTCTTCAGCGCGCTGGATTCCGTGCCGGGCCTGCGCGACACCATCGAAAGGAGCGTGGAGCAGCGCGAGCGCGAAAGCCAGAAGATCAACGAATATGGCGAGAGCAGGACTCAAATCACCACCGCCGCCGACGGTGAGCCTGTGGTCGAAGGCGTGCATATCGACTACGAGGAGCAGCCGCGCGAACTCTCGTTGCACGCGATGCAGACCGTGGTGCAGATCCACACCCGTATCGCCGACCTCTACAACACCCCGCACGACCAGGTTCAGCAGCAGTTGCGCCTGACGGTCGAGGACATGAAGGAGCGCCAGGAATGGGAGATGATCAACAATCCCGAATTCGGCCTGTTGCACAACGTCGCTTCGACCATGCGCATCCCCACCCGCAAAGGTCCGCCCACGCCGGACGATCTCGACGAGCTGTTGTCCATGGTGTGGAAGGAACCTGCGTTTTTCCTCGCGCACCCCAAAGCCATCGCCGCCTTCGGCCGTGAGTGCACGCGCAGGGGCGTGCCGCCGCCCACCGTGCAGATGTTCGGTTCTTCGTTCATCACCTGGCGCGGCTACCCCATTTTCCCGTGCGACAAGCTGCTAGTGGATGGCAAGAGCAAGCCGACCCGCTCGTCGGGCAAGACCAGCATCCTGCTGGTGCGCGTGGGCGAGGGTAAGCAGGGCGTGATCGGCCTGCATCGCACCGGCCTGCCATGTGAATATCAGCCCAGCCTGTCGGTACGCCTGATGGGCATCAACCAGAAATCCATCGAGGAATATCTGGTGACGATGTACTTCTCGCTCGCGGTGCTGACCGATGACGCCGTTGCCTGCCTGGAGAACGTCGAGATCGGCAATTACCATGAGTACAAGTGATCGCTTCATGCGACCGCTTGCGCTGGGGAGAGGCAGGCCATCGGCTGGTGGCGCTTCGCTCAACGAATATCAGCTTGAGCAGATGCTGAATCAAATGTACCGGGGCGACGCCGCACCCGCCGGCGATCCGATCCCGACCGCGCCTGCTGCGTCGCCTTCCGTCGAGCACACATCCGCGCACCCGTCGCAGGGGCTGCCCACCAGCCTGCCCGGGCGCATGGAATCGTTTTCCTCCCCGGCCAGCAGCTTTGTCATGCCCCCGCCCGAGTTGCTTCAGCAACAGCCGCACCTGGAAAGCGGCGTGCCTTACTGGATGCAGGGCAGCCAGGCCGTGGCCTCCCCCTACTGGATGCCCGCCGGCGCCCAGCCCGACCAGGCTCATTCTGCGCATGACCAGCCCGGGCCGGCGCACGGCTTCGACGTGCACGCCGTGCGCAAGGATTTCCCCATCCTGCAGCAGCGCGTCAACGGCAAGCCGCTGGTGTGGCTGGACAACGCCGCCACCACGCAAAAGCCGCGCATGGTGATCGATCGCATCAGCCGGTTCTACGAGGAGGAGAACTCCAACGTGCACCGCGCCGCTCATGAGATGGCCGCGCGTGCCACCGACGCCTACGAACATGCGCGCGAGAAAGTGCGCCGTTTCATCGGCGCCGCCGCCGTCGAGGAAATCATCTTCACTCGCGGCACCACCGAATCCATCAACCTGGTGGCGCAGACCTATGGCAAGCAGCACCTAGGACGCGGCGACGAAATTATCCTCATCGAATACGAGCACCACGCCAACATCGTGCCGTGGCAGCACGTGTGCCAGGAAACCGGCGCTGTCATCCGTGTGGCGCCCATCCTCGACAACGGCGAAATCGACCTTGCCGCCTATGAGCGCCTGTTCAGTCCGCGCACCCGCATGGTTGCCATCGGCCACGTTTCCAATGTACTGGGCACCGTCGCCCCGGTGCGCGACATGATCGCCAGCGCCCACCGCCGCGGCGCCGTGGTTCTGGTCGACGGTGCGCAATCGGCGCCCCATTTTCCGGTCAACGTGCAGGAAATGGACGCCGATTTCTTCGTGCTGTCCGGCCACAAGCTGTATGGCCCCACCGGTATCGGCGTGCTCTACGGCAAGAAGTCGCTGCTTGATGACATGCCGCCCTGGCAAGGCGGCGGCAACATGATCGAGCACGTCACTTTCGAGCACACCACCTACAACAGCGTGCCGGCCAGGTTTGAAGCGGGAACCCCCATTCTTGCGGGCGCGGTCGGCCTGGGTGCCGCTATCGACTATCTGGACCGCATCGGTTTCGCCAATGCCGCCCGCTACGAGGATGAACTGCTGGTCTACGCCCAGGAACGGCTGGCCGCCATCCCCGGCCTGCGCATGATCGGAACCGCGCCGCACAAGGCAGGCGTGCTGTCCTTCGTCAGCGACAGGATCACGCCGACCGAATTCGGTCAGATTCTCAACCGCGAAGGCATCGCCGTCAGGACTGGACACCACTGCGCCCAGCCCGCCCTGGCTCATTACGGGCTGAAAGAATCCGTGCGCCCCTCTCTGGCTTTCTACAACACCCGCGAAGAAATCGATTTGCTGGTGGATACCGTCAGCCGGGCGATGAAGGCGCGATGATCGCCTGAATGCCCGCAGGCCCGGCAAGAAAAACGCCTGATACGCATCAGTCGCCCTTCTTGTCAGGGCAGGCAGCCCGGTTGACCAGCCAGTCGAGCAGCAAAACGATAGTGGCAACGACCCATACCGTCACCCACCACGGTGACGAAAACAGCATCAACACTAGCGCGGCAAGCAGAACCAGCACAATCGCAGTGGCGAAGGCCGTCTCGATCATTTGTTTCTCCTGGCAGTCATGGCGGATTTGATGGCCTCGTGCGGTTTATCCCCGCGTGAGCGGATCAGGCATGGGCGACTACTCGTCGGCAAGACGCATGGCCTCTTTGACGAGTTCCGGTCCCAGAAAATAGCCGCCCTCGACCAAGGCTTCGAGCAGCGGGCGCACACCGGGCAGCAGCCCCTTGCGCTTGGCTAGGACCAGCACGCCCACGCTGCCGATAACGGCAATGCCCAATTGCCGGGCCACCGCGCGCCCGGCCTTGTCGTCCATCAACACGCCCGCGCCGTGTTCTAGCGCCAAGGCCAACGCGCTGGTTTCGCCGGGGTCGATGCCCAGAACGGGCAGCGCGTCACGCGGAGCCAGTAGCTCGAAGCAGCCCGCCGCCAGCGCATCGCGGATGTCACGGCCTTCGCCCCTATCCGGCCTGGCTTCGCACTCGGCCAGCACCGTCGGCGTCAGCAATACTTGTTGAAACAAGGCTGACAGCAAACCCAGTTGCCCGATACGCGCCAGCGCAAGCAATGGCCCGGTATCGGCCACGATCAGCTTACGCAAAGTCGGCCAGTTCCTGCTCGATTTCGCCGGGCTCCGGTCGCGCCACGGGAATATGCAAACTGCCTAGCAAGTCGATGAAACCGGAATGGCTCAAGCCAGCCAATTTGACCGCCTGCCCTAGACTGATCCGGGATTCGTCGAACAGCCGAACAGCCAGCGCGGTATTGACGCCGCTTTTCAACAGGCTCTCGTCGAACGGCACCGCGATGAACACCGGCTGCCCGTGCTTGGTGACGATGGAAAGTTTGCCTGCCTCGGCGTCCCGCACCAGTTCGCTGGTGCGGTCGCGCAGATCGCGGATGGTGAAAGTTTGCATGGTCGACCCTCCTGAAAAAGCCCGCACTTGTAGTGCATAGTAGGCGCTATTCGATGCCCATAGCAAGCCGCCGCACCAGTAGCAGCCGAAGGCTTTGGCCGGGCCGCCGCCGTTTTCTGGCAACAGCGCGAGCGGTTCGGCTGCCGTTACCCGTAGTACGCTTTTTCTTATAGACGGGCCGCCGAAGGCGGCTCAACCCCATTGCGGGGCTTCAGCCCCGCAATGGGGTTGTAGCTCCCTCTCTCACCCCGGAAAGCTACAATCACTTCGTCGAACATCGCCCACGTGTTGCTGTTGTAGCTCCCTCTCTCACCCCGGAAAGCTACAATAGGTAGCCGCTGAAGGTGTCGCCGTGGTGCGTTGTAGCTCCCTCTCTCACCCCGGAAAGCTACAATCCGCCCCCTTGCGCGCCTGCAGGATCATGTGTTGTAGCTCCCTCTCTCACCCCGGAAAGCTACAATCACGGAAGCCACCGGCTTCGATACGAAACTGTTGTAGCTCCCTCTCTCACCCCGGAAAGCTACAATGGCCAGCACGAAGACGACGCTGCCGGCGAAGTTGTAGCTCCCTCTCTCACCNNTCACCCCGGAAAGCTACAATCGGGCGTAGCTTTCCCCCATGCCGCACAGGGTTGTAGCTCCCTCTCTCACCCCGGAAAGCTACAATACGGATATATTGCTCGGCTGCGTCAATGGTGTTGTAGCTCCCTCTCTCACCCCGGAAAGCTACAATAACCTCGCTGCCAGCCCGCATAAATCATGGATTTATGCGGGCTGGTAGCGTTTTTTCGACTTTCAAAACAACAAGATTTGCTGAGCATTGACGGTTTTTTCCTGAAAACTGCGTTGGCCGACAAGCAGTTTCATGCTGGCGAACTGCTTTTCGCTCACTTGCAGGCAGCGTATCGAGCCTTCTTTCGGAAGGCTGGCCGACAGACGTTTCAGGTGTTTCTCAGCGTCGTCGAAGCCGTTAACCATGCGGCCATACACCGACCACTGGATCATGTCGTAGCCGTCTTGCAGCAGAAAGCGGCGAAACACGGTGTAGGCGCGCTTTTCCGCTTTGGTCACGGTGGGCAAGTCAAAGAAGACGATCAGACGCATATAGCGGCGAGTGGCTTTAGCCATCCGCGTCCTCCGGGTGAATGGGCAGGCCGGTCAGCACGGGCATGACGAAGACAGCGGGGCTGGCGTGTTCCAGCCACTGACTGAGGCTGACCACGCTTGAGTCAACCGCTGCAAGCAGGGTTTGCCGTGCAGTCGTTGTGGTGACATCGCGGTGCAGCAGGCCGACCAGGTGTTGTTTGTCCTTGGGCGAGAGCTCGCGTTCAGGCTCCAGCGGCCAGCTTTTCAGCACATGCGCATCCACCAGCGGACGATAAGGCTCGATCAGATCGTCAGCCAGGTTGAACGCGTTTTGCTCGCTGCGGTGGTGGATGCCGAAAGCGGGCAAGAAACCGTAGGCGACGAGGCTGCGGGCAATCGCCGCACGAATGACCGCATAGCCGTAGTTGAGTGCGGCATTCACGAAACGCGGTTGGTTGCGGGTGAAGTTATCGCCCCACAGGGTGCGAAAGTAACGTTGCGCGGCCTGGCCTTCGAGATTGTCGGTGTCGCCGGAACGAACGTCGTCAGCCATTGCCAGCAGTGTCCGGATGTCACGGTCGGCATTGGCATGTCGCCCCAGCACAGCGGCCTGATTACGAATTTTTTGTTGGACGATGGTTTTCCACAGCCGCTTTTGAGCAGGCTGGCTGGAGTCGAGTTGCGCGCGCATGACTTTGAGTGCACGGCTATGCGGCAGATAGGGCAGCAGCACGCCGTTGGGGTGGTGATCGGCGCCTACCGTCAGCACAGCGACCTGTGCGTCGGCCAGCGCGGACAGCAGCGCCGAGGTCAGCGTCACTTGTGGATGCTCGATCAGCAGCACGCTGATATCTTCCAACGGCACATGCGCGGTGTTGCCATCCTGTCGGACGCGTAGCGCGCGCAGGTGAAAATCGAGTTGCGCCGGGTTGCCGATCACCACGCTGCGCCAGCCCATGTTCAGTCCTTGCTGGCTTTACTGCCGTGAAGGGGTAAACGCATTTCGGTGTGGACGCGGTGCAGGTTGCCGAGTAGATCGACGTGGTATTTCTCGACGGCGAGTGCTGTTTTCATTCCCACACCGCGCCATTGACCATCCTTGCCAATGCTTTGGTTCCGGTCATGCGCCCAAACCGAGATTGCGCCAGTTGAGCGATCCATGCCAGCAAAATAACCAGAGATTGTTTCGGCTTTGAGTTTTACCGTTACCCAATCGTTGGGGTGCAAGCTGAACATGAATTGTTTCTCATCCATTTCCGGCCATTCGTTCTCCGGTTTGAATGCCGCCACCGCTCGATACGGCAATTCCGCCCGCGCTGCGTCGGCAACATACACCGGCACGGCATAGAACTTGCCACCCTTGCCGAACACGTCCACCCGCAACATGCTGCCGTTGTTGGCGATGCCTTTGCGGATAGGAATACCGCTTTTTTGTGTAGCCAGCAGTTTGACGCTGCGAATTTGCGGGGCGCGCTGATCGGTTTCGCCCACATGGCTTTTGTCAGCATCGTACCCATTGGTGGCGCTGGGTTTGAACAGCGGCATTTTGAAAGCTTTGGCACCGTCGTTCCCATTCGTTTCCAGCCGTTTTCTAATCGCTTCAATCATGGCGTGATTGTGTGAATGGCTGTAACCAACAATGTTTTCCAAGTCTTTTAACTTGATCGCGGTAAGTGGCGTTTTGACAGCGGATTGTCCGTCGGCTAGTAGCCGACCTTCGCGCCCAACGGAGCGGATGGTTTCCTGATGTGCCGCGCCAAGGCCTCGGCGCGTCGGTGCGCGCGATACGCGCATCGGGCGCAGGTGTTCCAGTTCTTCGGGTGGGTAGTGTGCCAAGCCATCCAGACCATGTGCCGGATTGGGTGACAGCCAGGCCAAAAGTTCGCTGCGGAAATGCGGCCAGGGCGAGGGGAAGTGTTCTTCGACTTGTCGCATAGCTGCGATGTCGAGAATCTCGCCGGTGGCGGGGTCAATGTAGCGGTCGCGCACCTGGGCGAGCTCGTTGCGCTTGGAATAATCGGCCATGCGCTTGACCAGGCTGCGGTTGGCTGCGGCGATGACGGCGGCATCGAGCGCGTGGTGCAAGTCGCCATTTTCGCGCACCTTGATGAGTCCCCAGCGTGCGCGCAGCAGGCTGGTGAGTTGTCCGGCCACTACCACGCAGCGGTTCTTCGCATCGCTGTCGGCATGCCATTGCAGGTGGTCTTCGACCATGGTTTTGAAGGCGCGGCAGATGTAGCGCGTGTCGATGAGGTTGCGTTCACGAAAGCCTTCGGCTTCGTCCTCACCGAAATGTTTGCGCAGCAGGCGGTCGCGCTTGGCACGACGGTAGGCCTTGTTCTGCAATACCCAGGCTTCGAATCGCTGCCATTGCGGGCTGTCGCTCGCGCCATCCAGATACTCGTAAGGGGTGCGATTACCCTTGTTGCGATTCTCTGCAGTGAGCACAAGCACCTTGTTGTTCTGGCCGTCGTCGTAACTGCGCGAGTAGGGTAACGCGTGGTCAATCTCGGCATAACCGGGTTCAAATAATCGCGTTACGTCGATGGCCTTTTGGCTGTAGGCGCACTGGCTCATCTGTTCGCGGTAGAGCCGGTATTTCTGCAAGTCCAAGCCTTTGGGGTCGAAACTGAACTGCTCAATAAAGGCTTCGCGATCTTTGGCTTTGCGTTCCTGAAACTCCTTTTGCTCGCGTTCGATCTTGCGGCGCTCGTCCATGGGCTTGGACAAATCCCGCGCCAGCTCAATATGGATGGCGGCGGGCGATCCGTATTCGCGGACGATGGCATTGACCAGTTTGCGTGCCTGATTAAGCGCGCGGTAAACCACCGGGTTGCGAATCTGGTCTTTGTCGGGCGGCGGCAGGTATTGGTTTTTGGTGGTGTCTCGGTTTAGCTGGCTGTGATGCGCATAGCCCGCACTTTGCACGGCTTCGTCATAGCGCTGGCCTTGTTCCATGAACGGCAGGATTTTGCCCAAGGCTTTCAGGGACAGCCCAACAAATTTGTCGAAGGATTCGCCCAATACCGCCTCGGTAATTTCCGGCTCTACACCGTGTTCGGCGAGGTGGGCGCGAATATCATCGTCGGTTTTGTAGCAAGTCAGCGCCCAGGCCAGGCGATCAAGCCGGGTAGGGTCGAGCGCATCGCGCTGCCAGCGGCTTTCCAGCCCGGCTTTTTCATAGGCTTTGCGCAATTCGTGATAAGCCTTGGCCTCAAAGAAGGTCGTGCTTTCCGGGTCTTTGTCGCCCCGGTAAGTCAACACGGTGAATTTGGCGGTGTCGGCCAGGCTGAGCCTTTGCCGCGCTTGCTTGTAAGTGAACTTGGCGAGCAGATAGGGTTGGTTGAGCAGAATTTGCCGCTCGCCTGCGGTGAGCGCGCGCTGTTCGCCGACTTCGGAAATGCGCAGGTTGTTGAGCTTGGTAAGCCAGACAAAACGCTCGGCGCTGTAGCTGGCCTTGGGTGCGCGGTATTCGGTGGGCTCAAACGGACATTTGCCGACTAGCTTCAGGAGCGCATCACCCGCCAGTGCGGGGCGGCGTGCGAGTAAAAGTTGTTCAACGTCGTTTTCGAAATCGACGCCGACATGTGGATTGCCGAAGCCGGCCTGTTGCTTGAAGAGCAGCTTCAGTTCGGCTACAAGATCGGTGCGCGCGAAGGTGTGGGTGTATGCACCCCCCTTGTTGCGTTTGGCTTCGGCAAAGGCTTCGTCGCGGGCAGCCATTTCGCCCACCGTGCGCCAGCCCTTTTCCTTCATGCGCTGCTGATTGGCTGATACGCCGGATAGCATTTGCCCGGCTTTTTCGTCTTCCTTGGCTTCGCTCTTTCGGGTGGACTGAAAGCCACGATGCTTGACCAGGTGATAGAGCACCGCAGCCCATTCGGCTGGGGTGAGGAGCCGGTTCAGTCCATCCGCACGCAAATCCCACGGACTGATGCCAGGCAGGGCGAAGGCTTCCGGGTGAGCCGCTGCAATGAGCCCAGTTCGTTTGAATAGCCGTGCCAGCCGTAATAGCCGGTGCGCACGACGGCGAATGCGGCGGCGGGTGAGCCTCGACTCCCGACGGGTCTTGTTGAGCGGATCGCCTTCCTTGGCTGTTTCGGCCTTGTCGAAGGCGCGTACATGCAGGCCAAGAATGCGTTGTTCGGTGAGGAGGGCCGCGCCGACTGAAGCCATGCCGATGTCGAGGCCCAAGGTGTAAGGCAGAGGGGGATTTAAAGCCATGGCGTGTTGCGTCTCCTTTGGTGTAGACTTCGGCTAGTTGTAGCTTTCCGGGGTGAGAGCCGTTGCTGCAATAAGGTTATCCCTTCGGGGATGAACCGAATCCAAGACCCGAGGCTTGCCTCGGGTCTTTTTATTATTTCTGCCCGCTAGAACGCTATTAAGAATCATCTTCGAGCAGATGCCACATGATTGGCAGGTCGGCGATGTGGCGGGTGAGGGTGGAGCGCGAAAAGCCGTGCTCAGCGATGAGCGCGGCGCGGGGGAGGCCGGTGCGCCGTCCATCCAGCAGACGGTGCAGGCGATAGAGTTCGTCTAGTTTGCTCAAAGGTTCCGGTTCGCTTGTTCATTGGTGTTTTTTTGCGCCGATTGTTTTTGTTGTTTTCAAAAGTGTGCTGCATACGGATAGACCATGCAAGCCATGGTGGCTATTTGTGTGTGTGATTCAGCCGGCAGATTGTCTGCTGGCCCAGAAGTCTTAGCCTTTGCTCGGGCATTCGTCCCACGGCAGGTGGTGCGAACCGCCGCACGAGAAGGTGAGTTCGGCCATGCCGTTGAAGATGTTGATCGAACAGGCGTGCAGGCTGTCGAGTAGCCGCATGGATCGGCTCTGGGCTAGCGGGGTAACTCGGCGTGTGCTGATGCGGCGCTTTGTGCCCTGGCTACAAATCTGCGCGGGTTGCTGGGGGCGATCGCCGGGACCGGAAACCGGCATCCATCGGCTGCTTTGCCGCAAGGGGGTTATTTTGCGGTAACCGTGGAATTGATCGGCTGGATGGCGAGCGGAAGCAGGCGTTGCCGGGTGGCATGCAGCCATTCCCGTTCGGCGACGTCATATGAGCCGAAGACTTGCTGGGACGTTGCGATTTCCGGCAATACGTAGACGATGCCATTTGTTTTGGAAAATGCCGGACGCACCACGTTCGCGAAGAATGTCGCCGGTACATTGATGCAGCCGTAGGAAATCCGGTTGTCGAGCGGCGTCGGGCTGTCCAGGCGTTCTAGGCGGCGTTCCTTGGGGTTGGAACTGATTACCGGATGCATCGAGACGGCACCTTCATAGTCCACCCAGAGGATTTCCTCGCCTTTCAGGTTGTGGCCAAGTACGGCCACAAAGCGGCCGGCCGGTGTCGTGCGTTCGAAAGGCCTGATGCTCGCCAGCGTACGCTGGCCGATGCCGGGAACGGCCTCATCACCCAGGGCCAGGCCGAGCAATGCCGAAGCTGCGCCACGAAGCTGTCCGTCTGCATTGAATACGAATACCTGGGCGTCTTTCTTGTCGACGATCGCGAACGGCATGCCGCGACTGTCACCTGAGTCGACCACCCAGTCGGCGATGGTGCGCGCATCCCTGGACGCGCGTGCGATCCAGAAATTGGCGCGGCGGAATGGGGGGGCGGCATGCACGGGAGGGACCGCTGCAGCGGGTGTGACCAGGTCATCGAGCCAGGTCACGGGTTGGTCCAGCCTTAGCACCGGCGTGGCACCTTCTTTCGCAAGGGCCGGGTGTAAGCCGGCGGCTGCGATCAGCAGGACGAGGCAAGGCCGTATGGCGGATCGACAGAAAGCCGCCATCGGGTGAACTGCTGCATGGGTCCGCCGTGCATGTGCCATCTCAATCGGTGGCGGCGGAGTCGGCCACCCTCAGGTTAGTTTCGATCTTGCTTGCGCGGAGGCGGAGGCGCAGGCGGCGCTTCCTCAGGAACGATAACGGGCGGCGGCGGGGCCGGCGGCGGTACTTCCTCAGGAACGATAACGGGCGGCGGGGCCGGGGGCGGCGCGATGCTCAGAAGTTGCGGCGGTGTCGCGCTGCTTACAACGGTGGGAAACCACGCCGGTATGGTGGCGAGAATCGCCGCTGGGCCCATCATTTCCTCAGGTGCGATGTCCAATGCCTCGGTCGGCAGCACCGGCGGGATGACGGGCGGGATGACGGGCGGGATGATCGGCGGCTCAACGGGCGGCTCGACCGGCGGTTCAACGGGCGGTTCAACGGGCGGTTCGACCGGCGGCTCGACCGCTGCGAGAATGTTCGCGGTGGTTTTTCCGACGTCTGGCCCGCAGCACGCATTCGCGAAGGCATAGTTGATTTCGGTGCCGCCGGCCAGGATCGGGCCTTGCGTGAGGGTGAAGCCAGTGAAGTTGACGGTCTTGTCGTCGCCTACGTCCGCGGTCTCGAAATAGGCCGTTCCGGCACCCGCCAGCGTGACGCCGGTAGGGGTGCCTTTCAAACCCGTGAAGGTGGCGTCGGTGGTGCCGTCCCAGGTCTTGTCCGCCCCGTCGGGAAATACCAGCATGTATTGCGTCACCGTGGAGAGGCCGCCAACCAGCGTGAAGAAGGTGCCCCCGGAATAGTCTGTCGGCGATGTGTAGGCAACCGGATTGTAAAAAATATTCACGGGTGCTTCCGTCATGGCAATGGGGGGGGTGCCGGCTGTGAAGTTCACGGTGCCGCCGTTAGCCCCCGGTCCGGTACCATTGTTGCCGGCACTGAGAACCAGGCCGTTTTCCAGATCGAGGCTCAGAGCGGGTACAGCGGGGATGCCGACCAGCGTAATTGCCGCCGCCGAGCCCATCAGGTTTACATCGTTGCCGGCGCATATCGTGAGGTTGCCCAAGGTCAGGGAAATGGCCGCATCCACGTTCACATCGTTGTTGGCGGCCAACAGGATGCTGCCGCCGGCCCCTGCCGTCGTAATCGCCGCATCTACGTTGATATCACGTCCGCAACAAACCACCAGGTTGCCGCCGGTCGCAGAAATCGCCGCGTTGATGTTGACGTCGCGGGCGGCGTTCAATGTCAGCGTTGTCGGGGTTCCACCCGTTGTCCAAGACACTGCCTCGTTTATGAAAATATCGCCATTGCCGAGCAGGGGAGAGAACAGGCTGGACACTGGCGGGGTTCCGGCGACTACGGCATCGGTGCCGATGTCCGTGCTGATGATGACGCTGTTGGTGACCAGCAAGGTGCCGAGTGTTGCGCCGGTGATATTGTCGCCGGAGGCGCTGCCAACGGTGAAGTCCTGCGGGTCGATCAGGAAGATGCCATAGACTCCCGCGGGTGCGGCGGTCGTGATGTGGGCGTCATTGGCGATAGAAACACGCGCAGCGGAGGCTTCGATGAAGCCGCCGTCGCCGCCGTTGGGGGCTGAAGCATCCAGCGTACCGGCCACGTTTGCCGTGCCGACCCGCATGTCGCCCATCAGCCTGATGGTGCCGTTGTGATTCTCGATGGTTTGCGCCTGGATCACGCCGGTGTTGTTCACCGCGCTCTGCAGGAGGGTTCCGGCGGCAAGTGCGGTCAGCAGCACTTGCCCGCCATCGGCCTGGATCAGGCCGCCGTTCTGGGCCAGCGCATTGAGTGCGCCCTGATCCACCGTGATATTGAGCAGGCCGTCTCCGGCGACGTCGAGGGTGATGGTATCGCCGGCGGCAAGCGCTACCGTGCCGAGCCTTGCAACGATGACCCCCTCGTTGCTGACCTCGGCGCCGAGCAGCGCGACGAAGCCGCCGTCGGCGGCGTTGATTGTGCCGCGGTTGACTACCGCTGCGTTTCCGGAACCGGAGAACAGGTACCGGCCGGCCATGAAGTCGCTGTCGCTGATGTTGAGCGTGGAGGCGACCAGGCCGCCGACGTTGATCTGCGCGCCCGTACCGAACAGGACGCCGTTCGGATTGACGAGGAACACTTTGCCGTTGGCCAGCATGTTGCCAAGGATGCTCGAAGGATCCGGCCCCAGCACACGGTTAAGTGCCACCGAGCTGCTGTTGGGCTGCACGAACTGGACGACTTCGCCCACCCCGATGTTGAAGCTTTGCCAGTTGATGGCCACATTCTGTGTGGACTGGGTGATGGAGGTTCCGCCTGCACCGCTGCTGATGCTGGCGCCACCGGCAGCGACGACGCCGCCCTCGGGCAGGGCGTGAGCGGGCAGGGCAAAGGCCAGCATCAGGGAAACCACCAGCCCCTTCAGCGCAAAGCGGGTATTGCATGCGGTGCACAGGTTTGCAGGGGGCAGTTGTTTGCCAGGCTTATCGTTCCGGGTCGATCGGTAGATTGATTTCATTTTCCCATTCCATTCAGAAATATTTCACGAGCTGGATCCAGAAGCGGCCCGACTTGTCCGGAGCTGAGATCGCGTCTTCGTTGCCCAGCTTGGCGGCGTAATAGGTCTTCAGCGAGAAGTTGTTGACTTCCTGCCAGGTGTAGCCGATGCCGGCTCCGCTGAGAATGCGGTTGTTCGACCCCGAAGCCCATGGATTTTTGTGGATGGTCACGCGGCCGGCATCGACGAAACCGACCAGGTGCATCTGACCGGGATAGCCATTGTGGGCCTTGGGCAGCAGGTAGCGCGCTTCCAGATTCGCGACAGCGCCCTGGTCGGCATAGGCTTCGCCTTCCGGATAGGCGCGCACGGCATACATGCCGCCGAGCTCCATCTTCTCCGAGGAATCCAGGTTCTTGGATGCGATCTGGCCGTTGATCGAACCGTACAGCGAGACCGAGTCGGTCACGTACTGCAGGCGCGAGGCCCTGATGCCGAGCTTGCTGAAGTGGCCGTTGGTTTCTGCCGTCTGGCTGTCAATGACCAGCGCGGCCGGGGTATTGATGTCGATGTTGCCGAAGGACCAGTTGATCGCATAGCCGTTGATTCCGCCGCCGCCGACGCGGTCGCGTTTGGAACCGTACAGGCTGCCTGTCAGCACCTGTGCGTCTTTGTCGGTCACCTGCGGTGGCGTGGTGGAGTCCACCTTGTCCTGGAACGTCTTGTCTTCGTAAGTGAGGCCGGCATACATATTGTTGTTGCGCGACCGGATCAGCGGATAGCTGCCATAAAGACTGGCGATCTTTGCCGTGCCATGGGCCAGCAGGCTCTCGAATTCCTCACCCAGCTCGTATTCAAGGTAGCTGTAGGCGGCGCCGATGGTGGCTTTGCCGAACATCATCTGATATGAAGCGCGGCCATAGCTCAGCCCGGATCCTGTGGTCATGGCGCGCAGCGATGCGACGTCGCCTCGGCCCAGCGGGTTGTTGAGATTGAGCGTTCCCCCCACTCGGTACACCCCGGTGTAGCGGTTGCCGGCGTTGTCGAAATCGACTTCGCCGGAGACGCGGGGCCCGGGGGTGAGGTTGACGATCAGGTCCGAGTCCCCGACTGAAGCGCCCGGCACCAGGGTCGAATTGACCTTGACTCCAGGAACGTCGGAGAGCAGCAGAAGCCGGTTTTCGAGTGGCGCGGATGCCACCAGGTCGCCCTCTTTCAGGCCGCCAAGCAGACTGTGGGCGAGGCCGTTGGACAGGTTGGTCTGGTTGTTGAGCGTGATCTTGCCGTAGTGGCCTTCGATCACCGCGATGGTCACGGTGCCGTCATGGACGTCCTGCGCCGGCAGGTAGGCCTGGGCAACGAAGTAGCCGTTGTTGCGGTAATGGCTGGTGATGTTCGCTGCCATGCCGCGCAGGTCGGCGAGCGACAACAGGCTGTCCGGCGTGAAGCGGGTGAGTGCGAGCAGCTGGGCTTCCGAATACACCTGTGCACCGGTCACGTGCAAGGTCTTGACCATGATTCTTGCACCGGAATCATCGGCTGGTTGCGCCACCGGGGAGGGTGCGACCCGGATTATCGGCTCGATGCTTTGCGGGCGTGGGGCCGGCTGGATTTGCAGCATCTGGCTGCCGGCATCGGGCTGCTGCTGGGCAAAGGCAGCTTGCCCCAGGACCAGTAGCGCATAAGGGATAAGTTTGGTTTTCAATATAATCCTTTCGGCGCTGGGGCGCGTTGCAGTGAGTTTGCCAGGCTGCATGTTGCTTGCTGGCGGTCGATCTCGTCTGTGCGGTAATACACACAACAGGCGTGTGTCCAGACTACGGGTCACAGGTTGCTTGTTGGCGGCCAGTCTCGTCTGTACGGTAGTACACACCGCGAGTTTGTCCAGACTACGGGTCACAGGTTGCTTGCTGGCGGCCGGTCTCATCTGTGCGCTGGCGCACATGAATGCGGATATACCGGTGGGGCGGGGCGACAGTCGGTTCACGACCGAACCGGTTGACAGTCTTTCCCTGAGAGCCTGCGCGGGCGGGGTGCCGGATTTATTCGGCAGCCCAACGGGCGCGTTTGGCGGTGAATCTGGGCACGGCGGTGGCCCGGGGTCGGCGTGAGCCTGGCCGGAGCCGGGGGCGCAGCCGCGGGCGATTGATGGGTGGGGGATTTAGCCGGCCGACTTGCCGCTGGCCCAGAAGTCGTAGCCCTTGGAGAGGAACTCGTCCCACGGCAGATAGTGCGAACCGTCGCACGAGAAGGTGAGCCCGACCATGCCGTTGAAGATGTTGAGCGAACCGGCGCGCAGATAGAAGGTTTCATCCATGAAACGCAGCGCGCGCAGGCCTTCGAGCACGGGGCGTATCTTGTCGCGCGGCACCAGGGCATTGGCCGGATAGTCGAGGTGAGGATAGATCAGGCAGGTGTCGGGGTCGGTCAGGGCGTCGATGTCCAGCAGGCGGTAGCGATAGGGGTCGTTGACCAGCCAGATGGTGGCGCGGCTGCTGGAAAAGTGCAGCTTGCCGTGAAAGATGCCGTGATCGGTCATGAGTTCTTCCATGACGCCCAGGACGGTGTCGAGATGCAGGTCCATCTGGCTGTCGATGCGGGTCTGGTGGAACACCGCGCCGCGAATCGCGGGGTCGCCCTTGATCTGCCGCCAGTAGGTGGGTTCGTCGTACAGCTTGCCGGTCAGAGGCAGGTCGCGCAGGTCGAAATCGGCGCCGACGAAACCGAGCACCTGGCCGTCGTCGTCGCGCACGATCTGGATCGCGGTGAGCGACGGCCGCTTGGCGCGCAGGCTGATGTAGGCCTGGGTCAGCAGAAACCCCTGGTTCGGCACGGCTTCGCGCATATAGGGACGATCGGAGCGGTCGCGCCCGTAATCCGTCTCGATCAGGCCTTCGCGGCTGATGTTGTCGGAAAGCTGAATGGCGCGGGTATCCAGCGCATACAGATACTTGCATGCAGGCATGGTGGTCAGCGCATGGGCCAGCGCCGCATTCAGGCCGGCGCGGCTGGGCCATGCGTGGCTGCATGCCTGGGCGGCCAGCGCCAGCGGTTCGCGTAGCAGGTTGGCCAGCGCTTCGCGTTGTTTGGCGACACTTTCGGCAAGGGTGGTGGGGGTCGTCATGTTCGTTTGATGGGCAACAGCAGTTTGCATTATCCGCACAATTATTTATTGACGCAGGGAAATCACCGGCCAGCCCCGGGCTTCGGCCTGGGCAAGCAGGGTGGGGTCGGGATCGACGGCAACCGGGTGGCGGACTTTTTCCAGCAGTGGCAGGTCGTTGTGCGAATCGCTGTAGAACCAGCTGGTGTCGAGGCAGTCCAGCCGGGTGCCGTGGGCTTCGAGGAAATGTTCGAGACGCACCACCTTGCCTTCGCGGAAGCAGGGGGTGCCGGCGACTTCGCCAGTGAAATGGCCGTCGATTTCCTCGGGGTCGGTGGCGATCAGGTGGGGAATGCCGAATTCCCTGGCGATCGGGGCGGTGACGAAGCTGTTGGTGGCGGTGATGACGGCGACCAGGTCGGCTTCGTTGAGGTGTTTGTTGACCAGATCGCGCGCGGCCTGGGTGATCATCGGCTTGATGCGCGTGTCCACGTATTCTGCGCGCCAGGCGTCGAGCTGTTGGCGCGTGTGGGTGGCGAGCGGGCGCAGGGCAAACGCGAGGAAAGCGTAGATGTCGAGCCGCCCGGCCTTGTAGTCTTCGTAGAACGCCTTGTTCTTGGCTTCGTAGTGGACTCCGTCAACCGCGCCCCGGGCGATGAGGAATTGTCCCCATTCGTAGTCGGAGTCGCCGGCGAGCAGGGTGTTGTCGAGATCGAACAGGACGAGTTTCATCAGGGTTACGCTACAGGACGGTTGTTACAAATAGTTACGCGCGCGGTCCCTGGCCGCGATCAAGCCAGAATTCGCGCAGTTCGTAGGCGCCCCAGAGGGCGAGCGCGAGGTGGTCTTCGCGGCGGATCGCGTTTTCCTCGGGTGTCAGTTCATCGAGTGGCGATGCCAGCACATAGAACGGGTCGAGCACTTCGTCGACGAAAGCCTCGTCTTTGCTGTCGGCCGGCAGCGCCCAGTCCGCTTCCCAGTGTTCCACGGCCAGCAGGAAGCCGCCTGCCCATAGCTGGGCATAGGGCGGAATGCCGGCGGCTTTCAGGCGTTTGGCCTCGGCCGGCGGCAGTTCGGCCAGCAGGCCGTTCCAGTCCATGACCAGCGGCGACAATGCCTTGGAGTCGGTCAGGTTTTCGATCGGGGCGGCGAGCGCGCGGACGATCTCGTTGCGGCGGCGCTCGAACAGTGCCAGGAAGCGTGCCTCGTCGGCTGCATCCTCGAACATCGTGGCCAGCCCGTCGGCACGGTCGAGCAGCACCGGGAAATATTCGCCGGGCGGGATGGCGCGCGGGCTGCACACCAGCGCCGTGATGAAACCGTCGAGGCCTTCCAGCGAAATCGGCACGTCGGTGTGCTCATCGATCAGGTCGACCAGGTCGGCCAGTTCGTCGATCTCGTCGTCCCGGAGCGGGGCGTTGGGGGATTTGGGTGCGGACATGGCGTGGGCTCAATGTAAGTAAGTCAGACCTGCGCTTCGCGTAAAATTCGCCCATGAATTTTACCGCGATGGGCTTATCCGCAACGGTGCTGCCCGAATCATTTCATCTCGTCGGCTGGCTGGGCCTGATTTTCCTGGGTTGGCGCTGGCTGATGTCCGGCGACTGGCGTGCGCTGGCTGACCCGCAGCGGCTGAATCTGTTCCTCGGCGCCACCGTGGCGGTGCTCGCGCTATGGCAAATCCGCACCGGGGTGAAGCCGGGGCTGAATTTCCATTTTTATGGCATGGCGGCGCTGACGCTGATGTTCGGTTTCTGGCGCGCCACCTTTGCCGGCGTGCTGATCCTGCTGGGAAACGCGGCGTTCGGACGCGGCAGCTGGGGCGGGCTGGGGGTGGATGCGCTGTTGATGGCGGCGTTGCCCGCAGCCGTGAGTTGGGGCATTTTTCGTCTGCTGGACCGTCGGCTGCCCAATCACTTCTTCATTTATGTGCTGGGTAACGGCTTTTTCGGTGCTGCGCTGTCGGTGGCGGCCGTCGGTCTCGCCACCACTGCGGTGATGTCTGTCTCCGGCGCGTATACGCTCGACTATCTGCTCACGCACTACACGCCCTATGCCACCCTGCTGATCAGCTGGGCCGAGGCATTTTCAACCGGCATGGCGATTACCGTGATGGCGGTGTATCGGCCGCAGTGGCTGGAAACCTTTGATGACGTTAAGTACATCCAGAACAGATAAAACCCTTATCCGCGAATACCCGAAAGGGCATAAAGGACGCAAAGAAACGCGAAGTAAACCCTATCGATTTTCCTTCGCGCACCTTCGCGTCCTTCGCGGATGAATATTTGAATTGTGACTAACCGCTTGTTTATCCATTATCCCGACCTGCCGGTTTCCGCCCGCCGCGACGACATTCTCGCCGCGCTCAAGGTCAACCGCGTGCTGATCCTGTGCGGCGAGACCGGCTCGGGCAAGACCACGCAGATTCCCAAGATGTGCCTGGAAGCAGGCGTTCGTCCGGGGAAGCTGATCGGCTGTACCCAGCCGCGCCGCATCGCCGCGCGTTCGGTGGCGGCGCGCATCGCGCAGGAGCTCGGCGGCGAGCTGGGGGGCATCGTCGGCTACAAGGTGCGCTTCACCGACAAGGTGCGCCACGACACCGCGATCAAGGTGATGACCGACGGCATCCTTCTGGCCGAAAGCCAGGGCGATCCGCTATTGAGCCGTTACGACACGATCATCATCGACGAGGCGCACGAGCGCAGCCTCAATATCGATTTCCTGCTGGGCTATCTGAAAACGCTGGTGGAACAGCGCAGCGACCTGCGCGTGGTGATCACCTCGGCCACCATCGATGCCGAGCGCTTCTCCAAGCACTTCAACGACGCGCCGGTGATCGAGGTCTCTGGGCGTACCTATCCGGTGGAAATCCGCTGGCGGCCGATCGAGCGCGAGGAGCCCGCTACGCCGGCCAAGGGCGAGCGCGAGAAAAAGGACAAGGACGCGCCCGACCAGATCGCCGCCATCCTCGACGCCACCGACGAACTGGCGCGTGTGGGCCCTGGCGACATCCTGGTGTTCCTGCCGGGCGAACGCGAAATCCGCGACACCGCCGAGGCGCTGAGAAAACACCATCCGCCCGGCACCGAAATCCTGCCGCTGTTCTCGCGCCTGTCAGTGGCCGAGCAGGACGCGATCTTCAAGCCGACCAATGCGCTGCGGCGCATCGTGCTGGCAACCAACGTCGCGGAAACCTCGCTCACCGTGCCCGGTATCCGCTACGTGATCGACCCCGGCACCGCGCGGGTGAAGCGCTATTCGGCGCGCAACAAGGTCGAGCAGCTCTTGATCGAGAAGGTGTCGCAGGCATCCGCCAACCAGCGCGCAGGCCGCTGCGGCCGGGTCGCCGACGGCGTCTGCATCCGTCTCTACGACGAGGCCGACTTCGGCAACCGGCCGCGCTTCACTGATCCCGAGTTGCTGCGCTCCTCGCTTGCCGGCGTCATCCTGCGCATGAAGTCGCTGGGCCTGGGCGACGTGGTGGGCTTTCCCTTCATCGATCCGCCGAGCACCCGCCTGGTGACCGACGGCTACCAGCTGCTGGCCGAGCTGCACGCGCTCGACGAGCAGGGACAGCTGACCAAAACCGGCACCAGGCTCGCCAAACTGCCGCTCGATCCGCGCATCGCCCGCATGCTGCTGGCGGCGGAGCAGCAGCGCTGCGTGCGCGAGATGCTGATCATCGCCAGCGCCCTGTCGGTGCAGGACCCGCGCGACCGCCCGATGGAGCGCGCGCAGGCGGCGGACGAAAAGCACAAGCTGTTCGCCGACGAGCGATCCGACTTCATGGGCTGGCTGAAACTGTGGCGCTGGTACGAGGAGCAGGTGCAGCACAAGAAGACCAACCGCCAGTTGCAGACGCTGCTGCAGGACCATTTCCTGTCGCCACGGCGCATGCGCGAATGGCGCGATATCCACGGCCAGTTGCATGCGCAGATGGCCGAACTGGGTCTGAAGGAGAACGACAAGGACGCCGGCTACGATGCGATCCATCAGGCGCTGCTGACGGGCTTGCTCGGCAACATCGGCTTCAAGTCGGACGACGCGAAGGGGCGGCCCAAGCCCGGCGAGGGCAACTACCAGGGCGCGCGCGGCATCAAGCTGTCGATCCACCCCGGCTCGGCGCTGGCGAAGAAGGGCCCGAAGTGGATCATGGCGGCCGAACTCACCGACACCGGCCGCCTGCTCGCGCGCACCGTCGCCGAGGTGCGGCCGGAGTGGATCGAGGTCGCCGGCCGTCACCTGCTGACGCGCATGTTCATCGAGCCGCACTGGGAGCAGGACGGCGCGCGCGTGGTGGCGTTCGAGCGCGTGAGCCTGTACGGCATCACCCTGGTGCCGCGGCGCAAGATCCACTACGGCCCGATCGACCCGGTGCTGTCGCGCGAACTGTTCATCCGCGGCGCGCTGGTGGCCGGGGAATACGACACGAAGGTGCCGTGGTTCGCGCACAACCGCGCGTTGATCAAGGAAATCGAGGAGCTCGAGCACAAGGCGAGGAAGTCCGGCGTGTGGCTGGATGAAGAGCGCATCTTCCGCGTATTCGATGCGCGCATTCCGGCCGATCTGCACAATGGCGCGGCGTTCGAGCAATGGCGCGCGGAGGCCGAAGCCGCCAACCCGAAGGCCCTCTTCCTGCAGCGCGAGGATATCCTCGGCGAGGGGCTCGGCGCCGACCACGCGTTGTTCCCCGAGACCATGCTGGTCGACGGCATCGCGTGCACGCTCAAGTACCGCTTCGAGCCCGGCCATCCGCTCGACGGCGTGACGCTGCACCTGCCGCTCTATCTGCTCAACCGCATCGAAGCGGCGCAGGTCGACTGGCTGGTGCCCGGCCTCATCCGCGAAAAGCTCACCCTGCTGCTGAAGTCGCTGCCCAAGGACAAGCGGCGTCCGCTGATTCCGCTGCCCGATGCGGTGACGGCTTTTCTCTCGGTGGCGAAGCCGGGCGAGCGTGTATTGAGCGAGGCGCTGGCCGCCTACATCCGCAAGAAAACCGGCGCCGACATCCACCCCGATGAATGGAAGGGCGAACTGCCGGCGCACCTGCACATGAATCTTTGCGTGATCGACGACAGCGGGCAGGAACTTGCCAGCGGCCGCGATCTCGTCGCGCTGCGCCAGCAGCTGGGCGGCGCGGCGCGCATCACCTACGGCGGCGGCGCCGAGGACAGCGAGTTCGAGCGCACCGGGCTGGTTGAATGGAATTTCGGCGACCTGCCGGAGCAGGTGAAATTCAAGCGCGGCGGGCGCGAGCTGATCGGCTATCCCGCACTGGTGGACAACGGCGAGAGCGTCGACCTGCGCCTGCTCGACGCCGCCGACGTGGCTGGGGCCGAAACCCGGCGCGGCGTGGTGCGGCTATTGCGCATCGCACTGGTCGCGCAGTTCAAGCAGCTCGACAAGGATCTGTCGCGCGAGACCGCGCTGGCGCTGAAGTATCGCAACTTCGGCAGCGCCGAGCAGCTGCGCGCGGCGCTGATCGATGCCATCGCCACGCGTGCGCTCTTGGGCGACGACGATACGCCGCGCGACGCGAAGACTTTCAGCAAACAGAAGGAACGCGCCAAGCCCAGAATTTCCGTGGTGAAGCAGGCCTTGCTGCGCGACGTCGCCGAAATTCTCGATCTGCACGCGCAGGTGGCGGCGCGGCTGAATGCCAAGCCGCAGTTCACCGCCGCGATGCGCGACGAAACCGCGCATCTCGCCGCGCTGGTGTCGGCGGATTTCATCACCGCCACGCCGTGGGCGCACCTGAAAGAGCTGCCGCGCTATTTGCGGGGCATCCTCAAGCGGCTGGAGAAACTGCCCGCCTCCGAGCAGCGCGACTCGCGCGGCATGGCCGGCGTGCTGACGCTGCAGAACAAATATCTGGCACGGCGTGCGCAGGTGAAGGGGGAGGCGCCGGCAGCGCTCGACGACTTCCGCTGGCAACTGGAAGAACTGCGCATTTCCCTGTTCGCCCAGGAACTGAAAACGCCGTATCCGGTGTCGGCCAAGCGCCTCGACAAGCTGTGGGACGAGCTTGCCAGACAAGCCCTGAATTGATTAGTGTTCCGGCATGAGTGAGCGCATCTGCAACCTGCCGAACGTCATCACAATGCTGCGCCTGGCCGCGGTGCCGGTGGTGGGCTGGTTGATCCTGAACGAGCGCTGGGAAGCGGCTTGCTGGCTGTTCCTCGTTGCCGCCGTGTCGGACGGCATCGACGGCCTGCTGGCGCGCTGGCTCAATCAGATGACCCAACTGGGCGCGGCGCTCGATACGGTGGCCGACAAGGCCCTGGGGCTGCTGACCTTGGTGATGTTGACTCAGGTGGGTGCGATTCCCTTGTGGGTGACCGTGGCGATCCTGCTGCGCGACAGCATCATCGTGCTGGGCGCGCTGAGCTATCGCGGCTTGGCGGGTCATCTGGACATTCACCCTACCTGGCTGGGCAAGACCCATATGTTTGCCGAATTCACCCTGTTGGCGCTGGTGCTGGGTGGGTTGGCCGGGCTGCTCGCACTGGACGACTGGCTGCAGCCCCTGTTCATGACGGTATTCGTGATCGCCGTGGTGTCGGGTGTGCAGTATGTGTGGATATGGAGTGCCAAAGCGCGCCGTGAGCGCGAGGCCGGCCGCCTGGAACGACTCTGAACAAATCCGAATATGTACGCCAGCGCTCCGTGTAGGAGCGGCGCCTTTATGCCCTCCGGGTGCTCGCCGCGATTGCCCGCGCCGCGCAACCGCTCGCAATCGGCCCGAGGGCGGGCCTCCTACATCATTGACCTGAACCCTGCAGCGACCGTAGCGTGCGCGCGACTTCCTGCACATGCCGCGATGGGTCCACCTTGTCGAAGCGCACGGCGATGCGGCTATCCGGCGCAATGATGAAGGTGTGACGGCGCGCAAACCGCACCACCCCAAGATTCAACAGGCTGCCATAGGCAGCTGCCGTTTTGCCGTTCGGGTCGGCAAGCAGCGGAAACGGCAATTCATATTTGCGGGCGAAATCGGCATGCGATTTCGTGTCGTCGACGCTGACCCCCACCACCGCCGCATCGAGATTGCCCAGCACCCCGATGTCGTCGCGAAAGCGGCACGCTTCTTTCGTGCAGTCCGGTGTGTCGTCTTTCGGATAGAAATACAGCACCAGCCAGCGTCCGGCGTAGTCGCCCAGGCGATGAATCCGGCCATTCTGGTCCGCCAGTTCAAAGTCCGGCGCAAGGCTGCCTGCGGGACGTTGCGCACCCGGACGCAACATCCACAAGCCCGCACTCGCCATCAGCAACAATAGGGCCAGTCCACCCAGTATCAGTTTCAGCATGTTGTCTCCTGACGCGCATCATAACGGGCCGTGTACGGCTCGGTAATCCATGCGGGATTCGGTACAATGCGCGCCACGCCCCGGTAGCTCAGTGGATAGAGCAACCCCCTCCTAAGGGGTAGGTCGGACGTTCGATTCGTCTTCGGGGCGCCACACTCGACCAGTGTGAGCGCACAAATAAAAATAGCGGCCAAGGCCGCTAAATTTTTTACATCAGATTTTTTGTCACAACCCGGAAGGATTGTGGCGTCCCCACGG
>DILD01000022.1:0-11026 GCA_002424845.1 Thiobacillus denitrificans
GTGGTGGGCGTGCAGCCCTTCGGCGGCGAGGGCCTGAGCGGCACCGGCCCCAAAGCGGGTGGGCCGAACTACCTGATGCGCTTCTGCGCCGAGCAGACCCTGACCATCAACACCACCGCTGCCGGCGGCAATGTGGCGCTGTTTGCCGGACCGGCGCATTGAACGCCATCGGCTGAGACTGTGCAGAGGGGGTCTGCGCCGCTTCAGCCCGCCACCATCATGCCGGACGAGGGGTTGCGCAAAAACGCGTCCAGTGTTTCGATGGGCAGCGCGGGCGCAAACAGATGGCCCTGGAACTGGTCGCAACCCTGGTAGGCCAGAAAGTCGCGCTGCTCGTGCGTTTCCACGCCCTCGGCCACCACCTGCAAACTCAGGCTCTGCGCCAGCGCAATGATGGCGCGTGAAATGGCCGCATCGTTCGGGTCGGTCAGCACATCGGCCACAAAGCCCTTGTCAATTTTCAACTGGTCCAGCGGCAGGCGTTTGAGGCACGACAACGACGAATAGCCGACACCGAAGTCGTCCAGCGACAGCGTGACCCCCAAGTCTTTGAGCATGCCCATTTTCTGGATGGTGATTTCCATGCGGTCGGCCAGCAGGCTTTCGGTGAGCTCCAGCTTGAGTTTGTGCGGGCGAATGCCGGTGCGCGCAATCGAGGCCATGACCATGTCCACAAAGTTCGGGTGTCGGAACTGGTACACGCTCACGTTCACAGCAATGCTCAGGCTGGCCGTCTGGGGCCAGTCGGCCCAGGCGGCGAGCTGTTCACAGGCGGTCTCCAGCACCCACATGCCCAGCGGCAAAATCAGGCCTGTGTCTTCGGCCACCGGGATGAAGTCGGCCGGTTTGACCAGCCCCTTTTCGGGGTGCTGCCAGCGCACCAGGGCTTCCACACCCGTGATCACGCCTTGGCGGTCCACCTGCGGCTGGTAGTGCACCACAAACTGCTTCTCGCGCAGGCCCACGCGCAGCGCGGCGCCCACCGCCGCGTTGGCGCTCACCGTGGCCTGCATGTCGGGGTCGAAATAGCACAGCGTGTTGCGGCCCAGGCCTTTGGCCTGGTACATGGCCAAGTCGGCCTGTTTCAGCAGCTCGCTCACATCGCTCTGGTCGCCATTGAAGGCGGTGACGCCGATGCTGGGCGTGGCAAAGTGCTGGTGCCCGGCAATCTGAAACGGCTCGCGCAGCATGTTCAACACCTTTTCGCCCAGCGCGCGCGACTTGTAGGCCGCTGCCTCCGGGTCGGTGCTGAGGTCGTCCACCATCACCACAAACTCGTCGCCGCCCAGACGCGCCACGGTGTCCTCCTCGCGCACGCAGCCCACCAGCCGCTGCGCGACCGCCTGCAGCAGCAGGTCGCCCGCCTCGCGGCCCAACGTGTCGTTGATCAGTTTGAAGCGGTCCAGATCGACGGAAAACAGGGCCACGCCGGTGCCGGTCCTGCGCGCCATGGCCAGGGCCTGCTCCAGGCGGTCGCGGAACAGCAGCGGGTTGGGGAGCCGGGTCAGAACGTCGTGATGGACGGCATACTCGAGTTCGTCCTGGGCCGCCTTGATCAGGGTGATATCGGAGAACACGCCGATGTAATTGGTGATCGCGCCGGCCTCGTCCCGGACCGCGCTGACGCTGAGCCAGCCCGGGAAGTCCGCCCCATCCTTGCGCCGGTTCCAGATTTCGCCCTGCCAGTGCCCGCTGGCACGGATGGCCGACGCAATCTGACGGTAGTAGGCGGCATCGTGCCGCCCGGATCGCAGGATGTCCGGTTTGCGCCCCGTCACCTCTTCTTCGCGATAGCCGGTAATGCGGGTGAAGGCCCGGTTCACCGCCACGATGCGGTGATCGGGTCCGGTGATGATGACGCCCTCGCTGGTGTTTTCGAACACCTTGGCCGCCTGGCGCAGTTGCAGTTCGGCAAGCTTCTGCTCGGTGACGTCCTGTGCCGTCCCGAGCATGCGGACCGGGCGCCCCCCGGTGTCGAGCCTGACCTCGCCGCGTTCCCGCAGCACCCGCTCCGAGCCGTCGGGGCGCACAATCCGGTGCTCGATGTCGTAAGGCTCTTCGCCCGTCAGCGCCGCGTCGACGGCCTGCTCCACCCGCGCCCGGTCGTCGGGGTGGACAACCTGAAGGAAGGCCGCGTAGGTCGCGCCGAAGCCTTCTGGCGGCAGGCCGAAAATGCGGTAAAGCTCATCGGACCAGCGCAGTTCACCCTGAACGATGTCCCAGTCCCAGCTCCCCAGTCGGGCGATGCGCTGCGACTCGGCGAGGCTCTCCTGGCTCTGGCACAGGGCCACCTCGATCCGCTTGCGCTCGGTGATGTCGCGGTCCATGCCGCGATATCCGGTGAGCGCGCCAGCCGTGTCGAAAATGGGCACGGCACTGGTCTCGAGCACCACCAGCCGGCCGTCCTTGTGGCAGTTGGTGTTTTCGATCCCATAGGCAGGGCGCCCGGCTGCCGCGAAGCCGTTGAACAGGGCGCGTACGCGCTCCGCTTCGTCGGGCGGCATCAGGTCGAAGGGAGTCTTGCCGATCACCTCTTCCGGCGTGTAGCCCAACAGCTCGTGCACTTTCGGGCTGACATAGGTGTAAGCGGCCTGGGCGTCCACTTCCCAGACCCAGTCGCTGGAGCTCTCGACCAGCGCCCGGAAACGCGCCTCGCTCTCCCTGAGTTCGGCCCGGGATAATTCGAGCCGTTTTCTCATCCGGCCGGTGAACAGGCAGAAAAGGCCGAACAGGCCGCCGCCGAGCGCCATTCCCAGACCGACGAAAAACAGGGCTTTGCGATAAGCCCCGGCATCCGGCCTTGCCGGGTCGGGATCGGCGCCGAAAAAGCCCAGCGCCAGCACCAGAAAAGCCAGTGCCAGCAGCGCTGGAATGGGGGCCTTGAGGCCGGATTTTGTGGACCGCTCCGTTTTCATTTTTCTTTTTCTGGCGCCCGCAGTAGGCGCTTTATTCGTTGTCATTAACTGCTATCAGAGCCGCTACCAGAAAACGGCCATTTTTTGCTATCGGCGGGCTTGCGGAAAACTTGAGTCGATTTGGGGGTTTTTACGGGGCGCACGGGACGGCGCCCTTCGCAAGGGCAGGGCGAGGCCCGCAATGGCGCGAGGTCGTTCGCCTTATTTCGTCAACGCCATGAACAGCTGCGGCAGCCGTTCCGGCAGGCGTTCGACGTGGTCGATGACGGTGTACTGGCGGCCGAAGATGTCGCTGACGTATTCGTCGGCCTTGGGGTCGAGGCTGATGCAATAGGTGAAGATACCCTGCTGGTCGAGTTCCTTGACCGCCTGACGCGCGTCTTCGATCAGCAGACGGTCGTCGTGGGTGTCGACGTCGGACGGCATGCCGTCGGTGAGGATGAGCATGAGCTTCTTGTCGGCCGAACGCGCGCCGAGGTAGTGCGCGGCGTGACGCATCGCGGCGCCCATGCGGGTGGAGTAGCCCGCCTGCATCGCGGCCAGGCGCGCCTTGACGTCATCGTTCCAGCGTTCGCTGTAGCCCTTGATGTGCAGGTAACGCACGTCGTGGCGGGTGTTGGAATGGAAGCCGGCGATGGCGAACGGGTCGCCCAGCTTATCGATCGCCCAGGCCAGCAGCGAGACCGCTTCCTGGGAGAGTTCGAGAATGGTCTGGTCGCTGCCCGCCGCTTTTTCGTTGAGCGATTCCGACAGGTCGAGCAGCAGCATGACGGCGATGTCGCGGCCGTCGGTTCGGTGGCTCATGTTGATGCGCGGGTCGGGAGTGGCGCCGCCCTTGAAGTCGATCAGCGAGCGGATGGCGACATCGAGATCGAGCTCGCTGCCCTCTTCCTGGTAGCGGATACGCACCTTGTCCTGCGGTTTCAGCAGGTCGAGCATTTTCTTCAGCCGCTTGGCGAGCGCGCCGTGCTTGGCCAGCAGCTTGTCGATATCGGCCGCTTGGCCGCTGGGGTGCAGCGCGGCGTACACGCTGGCCCAGTCGGGGCGATAGGTCTGGCTCGCGTAGTCCCACTCGGGATAGTGGCGCGGCGGCAGGCCCTGGATTTCCTCGCCCGGCTCGATCTTGCGCTTCTCGTCGAAGGCCTCTTCCTCGTCGCCTGACTCGATGAATTTCCACAACTGACGGTTGTCGTCTCGGTATTCCACCACGGTGTCGTCGAAGTGCACGCGGGCGAACTGGTCGCTCTGGCGGCGGGTTTTGGCGACGTAAGAAAGCGCCAGCGCGGCGATTTCTTCGGTGCTGGACTCACCTGCTTCCATGACGGCATGAAAGCGGGCGGCAAAATCGTTCAGGGCCGCATCGCTGTAGCCGTGATCGGGGTCGAGCAGCGCGCGCGACAGCATCGCCATGCGGTGGCGCAGGCAGGAAGTGGTCTCGGGATTGCAGGCGCCTTCAATGGGCTTCGGATGCAGCGCGAGGAACAACCGGCGCAGGCCGGGATATTCGCGGATCAAGAGCGTCTCGATGCGGCAGTCCTCGAAGAACTCGACCGCCATGCGCTGGAACGGGCTCCAGTTGTCGGCAATCTGCGCCTCGGACCAGCGGCGGTGGCCGACGATGTGGGCGAGCACGGCGCGGTAGCGGTCGATGCCGGAGATGCGCTCCCCCTCTCCCCCGACCCCTCCCCCTCCAGGGGGGAGGGGAGAAATCCAGTCGTCGAACACGTCCGGCAGGCGGATGCCGAGCCTGTCGTAATACGGGATCGGCTTGCGGATTTCGTCGAAGGCGGTGGAGTACGGCACCAGCTGGTCGCCGTCCTGCCACAGGCCGCGCAGGTACAGGTCGAGCTTGTGCTCGACGTCCACCAGCAGAGTGCCATGACGCTCGCGCTGCAGCACGGCGCGGCTGTCTGCCGACTGCAAGCTGAAGTAATCCTTCTGCCGCTCGGGATGGTTGCCATAGTTGCGGATGCCGTATTCCACCCAGTTTTTCAGGCCGGCCAGCGTCAGCTGGTTGAGTAGGTTCGGTGCCTGGGCGAGAAAATCCGGCAGGCCGGGGCTGGGGAAGGTGGTGTGGTGGCCGTGGATCGAGCCAGTGGTGCGCTCCATCAAGTCGAGGGTGATATCGAGGTAATGCTGCAATTGCTCCGCAGACTGCAGGCGGCGCCCCACCGGCGCCAGCGTCTGCAGGAAAGGGGCGATGGCGCGGCCATTCGGCGATTTCTGCGTGCGCCAGATCAGCGCCATCACCGCCGGCAGCGCGGCCTCACCGACCGCCTTCGCTGTGGACGGCCACTCTTCCAGAAACGCCAGCATCGGCTCGACGCCGCGCCCCAGCTTGCCGATGACCCGACCCGCTTCGAGGTAGGCATCGAGCCCCTCGCGCGTGAGCACCGACAGCGCTTCGGCCATGCAGTCCTCGAACACCTCCTCCACCTGCGGAAAGCTGGTGTCGAGCTGCTTCCAGTAAGCAGCCATGAGGGGATGCTGGTATTCGGTTTCAGTCATCGTGTCGATCCCGCTTGTAGCTTGTAGCTTGTAGCTTGTAGGGTGCAATAAGCGAAGCGCATTGCACCGTTCGACATGCGGCGCAATGCGGCTTCGCCTTATTGCGCCCTACGTCATAGGTTTACGCAAACGTGGCGTCGATGGCGTGATCGAGCGTATCGCGGATGTCGGCGTCGTCGGTGATCGGCCGCACCAGCGCCATGCGACAGGCGTCGCGCGGCGCCACGCCGTCCTTGATCAGAACTGCGGCGTACACCAGCAGACGGGTGGAGATGCCTTCGTCGAGGCCGTGGCCTTTGAGGTTGCGCGCCACGCCGCCGATTTTCACCAGCTTGGCGGCCACCACTTCGTCCATGCCGGTTTCCTTGGCCACGATCTGCGCTTCGAGTGCGGCATCGGGATAGTCGAAGTCGAACGCGGTGAAGCGCTGCTTGGTCGACTGCTTCAGATCCTTCATCAGCGTCTGGTAGCCGGGATTGTAGGAAATCACCAGCTGGAAATCGGGGTGCGCGTGGATCAGCTCGCCTTTCTTGTCCAGCGGCAGGGTGCGGCGGTGGTCGGTGAGCGGGTGTATCACCACGGTGGTGTCCTGCCGCGCCTCGACGATTTCATCCAGATAGCATATGGCGCCGATGCGCGCGGCGACGGTGAGCGGGCCGTCGAGCCAGCGGGTGCCGTTGGCTTCGAGCAGATAGCGCCCCACCAGGTCGGACGCGGTCATGTCCTCGTTGCAGGCCACGGTGATCAGCGGCTTGTTGAGTTTCCACGCCATGTATTCGACGAAGCGCGATTTGCCGCAGCCGGTCGGGCCCTTCACCATCACCGGCAGGCGGTTGCGGTAGGCGGCCTCGTATAGCGCAACTTCGTTCTTCTGCTGCTGGTAGAAAGGTTCCTGCTCAACTTTGTACTGGTCTTTGTCCGTCATTTTTTATTCCTCGCCATGGAAGAAAAAACCCCGCCGGAGCGGGGTTAGTGAGTTGAGAGCCGAGAGTCGAGAGCAACTCTCTCCACTCTCGACTCATTGCTCTCGACTTACTTATGCACGCCCAGCTTTTCACGCCAGCCGGGGAAGATCTTGTCAGCGTCGCCCGGGAAGGACTCGAACGCGCGGGCGAACTCCTTGTGCTCCTTGGCGAACTCAATCGGGTCGGCGCCCGACTTCCAGCACTCGTACGACTGGCGCAGCGAGATCGCGCCGGCCGCGGGGCTGTCGATGTGGCCGTAGGAGCCGCCGCCGGAGGTGTTGATGACGTTGCCGTGACCCAGGTTCTCGAAGAAGCCGGGCAGACGCAGTGCGTTCATGCCGCCGGAGATGATCGGGGTGGTGGGCTTCATGCCGTGCCATTCCTGATGGTAGTAAGGACCATCCGCCGAGTCGCGCTCGATCATGTAGGCGATGTTGCGGTCATCACGGCCGCCTTCCATCTTGCCGTAGCCCATGGTGCCGACGTGGATACCGGAAGCCCCTTGCAGACGCGACATCTTGGCCAGCACGAATGCGGTGTAGCCACGCACGGCTGAAGGCGACGTAATCGCGCCGTGACCGGCACGGTGATAGTGCAGGTACTGTTGCGGGTACTGACGGCGGGCAGTGGTGATCATGCCGGGGCCGCCGACATAACCATCGACCAGGAACGCAACCTTGTTGGCATCCGGTCCGAAGGTTTCCAGGATGTAATCGGCGCGAGCGAGCATTTCGTAATGGTCGTCAGCGGTGATGTTGGCGGAGAACAGCTTGGCCTGGCCGGTTTCGTCCATGGCGCGCTTCATCGCGTCATACACCAGCGGGATCACTTTCTTGGTCGGGCAGAACACCTGGTTGCCCTGGGGTTCGTCGTTCTTGATGAAATCGCCACCCAGCCAGAACTGGTAAGCAGCCTTGGCAAACGGCTCGGGGCGCAGGCCCAGCTTCGGCTTGATGATGGTACCGGCGATGTAGCCGCCGTCGACGCGGGGGCGACCCAGGATGTCCCACAGGTCGGTAATGTCTTTGGCCGGGCCATCGAACAGGCGCAGCATCGACCAGGGCACGTAGAAGTCCTGCATCTGCAGGTGCTTGACGTCGCCCATGCCCTGGTTGTTGCCGATCGCCAGCGTCAGGAACGACACCAGCATGGCGCGGCCGTCGGTCACGTTGCGGTCGAACAGGTCGTTCGGGTAGGCGACTTTCATCACGCCCTTGGCTTCGTCGATGAAGTACACCAACGCGTCCACGCCCTTGGTGAAGTCGTCGGTGGTGGAAACTTCGACGTTGGTGCCGGTGGAGGACTCGGCGGCAATGTGCGCGGCCACTTCCAGGTAGCCATAGCCGGTGGCGGGCTGCATGTGATAAGCGACAAGAACGTGCTTGTCGCCCTTGATCAGGTCTTCCTCTTTCAGGCTGAGGTCGGCGTAACGTGCGGATTGATCCATTGCATGACTCCTTGCTGGGTAAATTGGGCCTCAGGAGCATTACCCCTGAATACGACAGGGACGAACTATACGCACGGGTTTATATAATTAAAATTAAATTGTTATGATTATTTCCATATAAAAAAGCTTATGGTTAAACATGCGTCGTCTGACCCTGCGCCAATTCCGGGTATTTGAAGCTGTGGCCCGCCACCTGTCCTTTTCCCGTGCGGCGGAGGAACTGCACCTGTCGCAGCCTGCGGTTTCCATGCAGGTGCGGGGCATCGAAATCATCCTGGGGATGCGGCTGACCGAACAGCTGGGCAAGAAAATCTTCCTCACCGAGGCCGGGCGAGAGGTCCTGCACGCCAGCCACGCCATCACCGCACGGCTGGACGACCTGCAGCACAATCTGGCGCAGCTGCGCAGCCTCGACAGCGGCCACCTCAACATGGCTTCGACCTCGACCGTCAACGCCGTCGCCACCGGCATCCTCGCCCGCTTCCGTGGCGACCATCCCGGCGTGTCGATCCATCTGGACGTATCCAACCGCGCGGCCGTGCTGGATCAGCTGGTCGGCAACCGTATCGATCTGGCCATCATGGGACAGGTGCCGGATGGGCTGGGCCTGGAAGCCACCCGCTTCATGGACAACCCGCTGGTCGTCATTGCCCCGCCCGGCCATCCGCTGGCGCGCAAAAAAAAGATCCCCATCCGCGAAATGGCGGCCGAATCCTTCCTGGTGCGCGAAGCCGGTTCGGGTACCCGGGGCGCGATGGAGCGCTTCTTCGCCGCCCGCGGGCTGGAAATCAGGAGCAGCATGGAAATGAGCAGCAACGAGGCGATCAAGCAGGCGGTGCAGGCCGGACTGGGCCTCGGCATCCTGTCGCTGCAGACACTGGAAATGGAGCTGGCGTTGAAGCGGCTCGTTGTGCTCCAGGTCGAAGGCTTTCCCATCCTGCGCCACTGGTACGTCGTCCACCGCGCCGACAAGCGCCTCTCGCCGGTGGCGCAGGCATTCAAGGCGTTCGTGCTGGAACCGGTGCGGCGCTAGCAGCCTGTCGGACTTGAAGTAAATCGGCTGCAAATCCGCCTGGCCGGTTCATATTTCGCCGCTTTCTTGGACAATAGAATGACTATTGCCCGGCGAAATCGTCAAAATCCGCCCTCGCCCAGCCGAATTTTCGCTTCGATTCTTCAAGTCCGACAGGCTGCTAGACCATCCGGAACCGGCTCAGGGCAGAAGGCCGTGCGTTGTTGCAAGGGTTGCCGAACTTCCGGTTCGAATGCCATCCTCTCGATGCCACCCATGCAAACCCACAGGAGACCCCCATGGTGCAAACCTTGACTGCCGTTATCCGCGCGAACTGCGTTCTCGCCGGGTGGCGCCTGTTTTTCCTCGCCTTGCCCATGCTCGCCGGACCGGCAAGCGCCGTCGCCCAGGGCGGCAATGCCGTGATCATGCCGGACTTGGGCGCGCTTCAGTCGCGCATGGCCGTTCGCCCTGACACCTTCACGGTGATCGAACCCCACCTCAGCCTGAACGAGCAGCAGACGAAAATCGATTACGTGGGCTATCCCGCAGCCCGGGTTTTCGATGTGCTGCTCGGCCCCGGCTGGAAGGAGATCGAGGCGGACATCGAGTTCAGGGCACTCGATGGGTATGTCTCCCGGATCGAGATCGCCCGTTTCAGGCAATATCCGGCGTATCTGGTTTTTGCGATCAAGGGCCAGACGGCATTCACGGTGGATAACCTCAGACAGAACCAGAAGAACGTGCCGCTCGGCCCCTATTACCTGATCTGGGACAACCTCCACTCGCCCGAGCTGATCGGCCAGGAGGCGGCGGACTGGCCCTATCAGATCAGCCAGATCGCCATTTCGACCGCGCGCAAAGAGGCGCTGCTTCCGGGCGGCCTCGCCAGACAATACGTCGAACATGCCGGCCTGGCCCAGAAACACTGCCTCACCTGCCATCGCGTGAATGGCTATGGCGGCGACAAGTGGCCCATCGATCTCGCTGTGCGGGCCAAGGCCATGAAAGAGGATGCCTTCCTGCAATGGGTGCTGAACCCGTCCGCACAAAAGCCGGGCACGACCATGCCGCCGCTGCTCGTCTCGCACCCAGATTCGGAGCGGCACGCTGCCGCCAGAAAAATCTACCGCTATTTTCTGGCCTTGCCCGCGCAGAAAAATCCGAAGCGCTGACGCGTCCCGACTCCGCCCTGATTTTCCCCGCTCGTACGCAGGCGGATTGGCTGGCCGATGGTGCGGCCCTGGACTAGAATCGCGTCAGTCGGGGACCAGCCCCCGGCATCTGGATGTCCCCATCCGCAAGACGGTGTCCCGTCCAAGTCTGGTTTTCATCCTTAACCTGGAGCCCATCCCTTGGACACCGACCGCACCACCGCACCCGCGCCCGTCACCCTGGGCGAATCCTTCAAATACTGGCTCAAACTCGGCTTCATCAGCTTCGGCGGCCCCGCCGGGCAGATTTCGATGATGCATCAGGAACTGGTGGAAAAACGCCGCTGGATTTCCGAGCACCGCTACCTGCACGCGCTCAACTACTGCATGCTGCTGCCCGGCCCCGAAGCGACCCAACTGGCGATCTACATCAGCTGGCTGATGCACGGCATACGAGGCGGCGTGATCGCCGGCGTGCTGTTCTTCCTGCCGTCCTTTCTGCTGCTGTCGCTGCTGGCAGGCCTGTATCTCGCCTACGGCAGCCTGCCGTGGGTACAGGGCATTTTTTACGGCATCCGGCCGGCGGTGGTGGCGGTGGTGCTGTTCGCGGCCTGGCGCATCGGCAGCAGGGCACTCAAGAACGAGGTGCTGTGGGGCATGGCGGCGCTGGCCTTCATCGGCATTTTCGTGTTCGACCTCGCGTTCCCGTGGATCGTGCTGGGCGCCGGCCTGCTCGGTGCGGTCGGCGGCAAACTCGCACCGCATAAGTTCAAGGCAGGCGGCGGCCACGGCGCCAGCCAAAAGCAGTACGGCCCGGCCATCATCGACGACGACACGCCGCCCCCCGCCCACGCGCGCTTCACCTGGCGCAAGCTCGCGCTCAAGATTGGGGTTTTCGTGCTGATCTGGCTGGGCGCGATGGCGGCGATCTACGGCGTGCCCGACCTCTTCGACATGGGCGACTTCTTCACCAAGGCGGCCTTCCTCACCATCGGCGGCGCCTATGCGGTGCTGCCCTACGTCTA
>DILD01000022.1:11051-21520 GCA_002424845.1 Thiobacillus denitrificans
CAGATGATGGACGGCCTGGCGCTGGGCGAGGCCACGCCGGGGCCGCTGATCATGATCGTCACCTGGGTCGGCTATCTCGGCGGCGTCGCCAAGGCGGTGTTCGACAACCCGATCGCGGCCGGCCTGACGGGGGCAGCGGTAGCGACCTTCTTCACTTTCCTGCCGTCTTTCCTGTTCATCCTGGTCGGCGGCCCGCTGGTCGAGGCGACACGCGGCGAGATCCGCTTCACCGCGCCGCTCACCGGCATCACCGCCGCGGTGGTTGGCGTCATCCTCAACCTCGCGGTGTTCTTCGCCTGGCACACTTTCTGGCCGCAAGGCACGGCCGACGCACCGTTCGCGGGAACCTTCGACGGCTTCCCCGTCATCGTCGCCATCGCCGCCTTCATCGCCCTGTGGAAATACAGGGCCGATATCATGCATGTCATCGGCGTGTGCGCCCTGCTCGGGCTGATTCATTCATTTTTGATGTAAGGACACCTCATGGAACCCACGGCTCAACCCCTGAAACGCTGCGGATGCGGCAGCCCCACCGAAAAATGCGAGGAACTGGCGCGCACGATCAAGCCCGCCAGGCTCGACCCCGACGCCACGCTGGTATTCGATGTGCGGCGCGAAGCCGACTACCTCGCGTCCAGCGAAACCATCCCCGGCGCGATGTGGAAAAACCCGGACAAGATCGATGCCTGGATCGGCGCCGTGCCGCGCACCCTCGACGTGGTGATCTACTGCGTACGCGGCGGCACCGTATCAAACGACGTGGTCGACCGCCTGCAGGCCGCGGGAGTCAAGGCACGCTATATCGAGGGGGGAATCGAGGCCTACAAGGCGGCCGGCGGGAAAATCGCCCGCAAATAAAGCGTCACCTACCCATCGGGAGAGGTTGACTAATTTACTTGGTTATTCTATGGTTCGTCACCGCAATATTTTTTGAACGCTAGGACTGAATCATGGAACGCGAAATCAACGGCAAAATGGTCGAAACCGATCCCGAAGGCTATCTGGTCAACCTGGACGACTGGTCCGAGGAACTGGCTGTCGAACTGGCCAAGGAAGACAACCTGGAACTGGGCGAAAACCACTGGAAGATCATTCACTACATGCGTGAGTACTTCTCCCAGAACGGCACCGCCCCCAACCTGCGCTTCCTGCAAAAAGGCCTGAAGGAAGAATTCGGTGCGGAATGGGGCGAGAAGAAATTCCTGTTCGACCTGTTCCCGTTCGGACCCGCCAAGCAGGCTGGCCGTTACGCCGGCACCCCGAAGCCGACCGGTTGCGTGTGAGATTTTTCACCCCCGTCGCAATCGAAACGCCCCGCCCCGTGCGGGGCGTTTTGCTTTTACTGTGGGCGGGGCGCCTCGCCCCGAATACGTCCGTCGTTCACCCTCCCATCTTCGGCCCGGGCGAGCTTCCTGCACGCGTCACTGCGTGCCGCGGAACATGAAATACACCGCGCCCACCAGGCACAGCGCAGCCCACAGGAAGTCCCATTTCAGCTCGGCCCGCATATAAAAAATCGCGAACGGCACGAACACGGACAGCGTAATCACTTCCTGCAGGATTTTCAGCTGCGGCAGGCTGAGCACCGTGTAGCCGATGCGGTTGGCCGGCACCTGGAACAGATACTCGAACAACGCGATGCCCCGGCTCACCAGCGCGGCAGCCCGCCTTGGGCAAAAGTCATGAAGACATTGGATGCCGTCAGCAAGAGGATGGTTTGCAGGGTAATGGGCATGGTCACGATCCAAAACGGTGGGCGCGCGAATTGTAGGCGGCACTCGCGTTAAAATGCCGCTTTTATTCGGCGAGTCAGACCTATGAACGCTCCTCTGGTCGGTGTGGTGATGGGCTCTTCCAGCGACTGGGAGGTGATGAAGCATGCGGCGATGCTGCTGAAGCAACTGGGCATCCACTTCGAGACCAAGGTGGTGTCGGCGCACCGCACCCCGGATCTGCTGTATGAGTACGCCTCCACGGCTGAAGCGCGCGGCATCAAGGCCATCATCGCCGGCGCCGGCGGCGCTGCCCACCTGCCCGGCATGATCGCCGCCAAGACCATCGTGCCGGTGCTCGGCGTGCCGGTGCCGTCGAAATACCTCAAGGGCATGGATTCGCTGCTCTCCATCGTGCAGATGCCGAAGGGCATTCCGGTCGCCACTTTCGCCATCGGCGAGGCCGGCGCGGCCAACGCGGCCCTGTTCGCCGCCGCGCTGATCGCGCGTTACGACAGCGGGCTGGCGGCGCAGCTCAACGACTTCCGCAAGGGACAATCCGACACGGTGCTGGCGATGGGGCTGCCCGATGTCGAGTAAGTCCTTGCCCATTTTGCCCGGCGCGAAGCTGCCCATTTTGCCCGGCGCAACCCTGGGCATCCTCGGTGGCGGGCAGCTCGGCCGCATGTTCACCATCGCCGCACGCACCATGGGCTACAAGGTCATGGTGCTCGACCCCGACTTCGCCAGTCCCGCCGGGCAGATGGCCGACGTGCACCTGCAGGCCGACTACACCGACCATGGCGCATTGAAGCAGCTCGGCGCCGCCTGCGCCGCCGTCACCACCGAATTCGAGAACGTGCCCGCCGCCAGCCTGATCGAGCTGGCCAGCCATTGCCGGGTGTCGCCGGGCGCGGCGGCCGTCGCCATCGCGCAGGACCGCAGCCACGAGAAATCCTGGCTCGCCCAGAACGGCTTCGCCACCGCGCCGTTCGCACTGGTCTACAGCGAGGGGGATCTCGACGCCGCCCTGGCGGAGATCGGCACGCCCGCGCTGTTGAAGGTGTCGCGCTTCGGTTATGACGGCAAAGGCCAGGCGCGCATCGACACGCCCGAAGCGGCGCGCGCCGCCTTCCGCGAATTCGGCGGCCAGCCCTGCGTGCTGGAGGGCTTCGTCAAGCTGGAATGCGAAGTGTCGGTGGTGCTGGCACGCAGCGATGCCGGCGAATGCGCGCTGTTTCCGGTGGCCGAAAACCGCCATGTCAACGGCATCCTCGACGTCTCCATCGTCCCCGCCCGCGTGCCCGACAGCCTGGCACGGCAGGCGCGCGACATGGCACGTGCCATTGCCGACAAGCTCAGCTACGTCGGCGTGATGGCGGTCGAATTCTTCATCGTCGGGGGCCGGCTGATGGTCAACGAAATGGCGCCGCGTCCGCACAACTCGGGCCACTACACGCTGGATGCCTGCGTCACCGACCAGTTCGAGCAGCAGGTGCGCGCACTATGCGGCCTGCCGCTGGGCGACACCCGCCTGCTGTCTCCGGTGGCGATGGTCAACATTCTCGGCGACCGCTGGCAGAATGGCGGCCCGCACTGGGATGCGCTGCTCGCCCACCCTGCCATCAAGCTGCACCTGTACGGCAAGGAGACCGCGCGGCCGGGGCGCAAGATGGGGCACTTCAATGTGCTCGACGCCGACCCGGACACTGCGCTGAAGCTGGCCGAGCAGATGCACCACGCACTTTAGTGCGTCCCGTTCAGAACACACCCGGCAGCGCGCTGGCGCTGCTCCTGCTCAGCATCGCGACCGGTGCGGCCGCGAGCGACGCAGTCCCCCTGCGCATCGGCACCCACACCTTTCGGGTCGAGCTGGCCGCCACGCCGTCCGAGCGTGAGCGCGGCCTGATGGGCCGCACGCAACTCGAGGCCGAGGGCGGTATGCTGTTCATGTTCGAACAGGCGGCTCGACATTGTTTCTGGATGCGCAATACGCCGCTTCCGCTGTCAATCGCCTTTATCGACGACCGCAGCCGCATCGTCGATCTTGCCGACATGCGGCCGTACAGCGAAACCTTGCATTGCCCCTCTGCCGACATTCGCTACGCGCTGGAACTGCCACAAGGCAGCTTCAGGCAGCGCGGCATTGCGCCGGGCGCACAGGTCAACGGCCTGCCCCGATAAACGCCACGCTCAGGGCGCGATCGACTGTATCCTGAGTTCCACTTCGTTGCCCTTGTCGTCGCTACGCAACACGCGCACCGGCAAATAATGCCGGTCGACCGCCAGCCAGACTTCGAAACGGCCATCGCCATCGGCCTGCCGGGCAAGATGCAGGGTGCGCAATTCACCCAGCGCGGTGTCCTGGATTTCCTCGCCGCGCACGACATACGCGTAGCGGCGGAGTTTTCTGCCGTTGAACACCGTGTAGACGAACAGGCCGTCAGGCGGCGGCGCGGTCAACGCAAAATGAAAAAACAGGCTGAGCGCATCCTGCGGCTCGCCGTCATAGGCGAAGTGACGCGGCTCGCCGCTCGAAGGCGTCAGCGTGAGGCTGCCGTTGACCGAGTCGAAGCGCGCACTGCTGCGTTTGTCTCCGCGCTGGTCCCAGAATTCTTCCGGTGCCAGGCCGTGCGCCGTGATATGGCCGCGACTGGTTTGCACGAAACGTCCGCTGTAGAACATGCCCGCCAGGCCGGTGGCCGATGCCACGCTGGTCACCGTGTAGCGATTGCCCTCGTTGATCCATAACAGGGTCTGCTCGCCACGGGCCAGCCCGTAACGCACCTGAAAGCGCAGGTCGAGGCGGGGCGGCAACGCATTCAACGGCGGCACAACGGCCTCGCCGGCTTCCGTAGAGGATGCGCTGTCAGCGGCCGGTTCGGCGGAAGCCTCGTCAGTCAGAGCCTCGGACGGATCGGGGGCGTCGTCCACAACTTCCGGGGCGACCGCTTGTGCGACAGGCTCGGTTTGCGGCGGGGGCGGCACCGGCCGGGGGCGCGGTTTGGCAGCGGGCGGCGGTCTCACCGCAGGCGGCACCTGCACCAGACGCGCCTCGATGGGGGGGGAATCGGACTCAGGCTGCCACGGCGTCATCTGCCAGGACAAGCCGCCGAGCAGGCCGCCATGCAGCAGCAAGGATCCGGCCACAGCCAGCCACCAGGGGCGGAGGTCACGCCCCGTCATGCCTAATCCTTGATGCTCGCGCGCACGAGACGCTGTTCGAGGGACACGCCCTCTTCGAACACGCGAACCCGCACCGGCAGGTTCTGCTTCGTCGGGGCTATCCACACGGCAATGGCTTTCTCGTCGGGTTTCTGTTTGACGCGCTGGTACAGGCGGGTGGGCAGGGTGCCCAGCGGCGTTACGGTCGCGCCGCCCTCGCTTCGCTCGTAATCATAATCGTTGAGGTCGCGTCCGCTCACCACCTGCAGACTGAAGTCCTCAGGCAGCCTGGGCATGAACATGAACTGGTACAACTGCGACAGCTGATCCTGCGCGCCGTCCTGCAACCCGTCTGCCCGCCATGATTTCCCCTTGTACTGCCAGGTGATGCTGCGTTGCGTCCAGTCGAGACCCGCAATGGCCAGCTTCTTCGGGGCATCGCTACGCACGTGCCTGAACTGTGTCGGGCGTAGCCCTTGCGGGGTAACCAGGCCGGTGCTTTCGAGACGAATGGTGCCCGGCCACAGCACTTTCAGCGGACCGCTCGCGCGCGTTTCGCTGGTCAGCGTGTAGCGGCTGCCGCTGCGGACGAAGGTATCGGTCACCTGGCCGAGCTTGTGGCCATTGCGATAGAGGTCGTAGACCAGGCTCATCTGCTGCGGGGGGGCGGCCTGGGCTGTGGCCGCGAGCAGGCTTAAGACCAGCAGCAGGATTTTTCGCATGATCACACTCCGGTGGATAACACAGACTGTGACGTCGAATCGTCCCTCAAGTTTACGCGGCCATGATTTATTTCCAGGCGCCCTTCGGCAAACCAGCGAACGGCCTGGGGATAAATACGATGCTCCTGCGCCAGCACGCGCGCTGCCAGCGTGGCGGCGGTGTCGTCCGAGCGCACCGGCACCGCGGCCTGGATGACGATGGGACCGTGGTCGAGATCGGCGGTAACGAAATGAACGGTGCAGCCATGGACTTTCACGCCTTCCGCCAGCGCGCGCTCATGCGTGTGCAATCCCGGAAACATGGGCAGCAGCGAGGGGTGGATGTTCAGCAGGCGGCCTTCGAAGCGCGCAATGAAAGCCGGGCTGAGGATGCGCATGTAGCCGGCCAGCACCACCAGGTCGGGCCGATGGCGCTCGATCTCGTCGGCCAGCAGGACATCGAAGGCTGCGCGGTCGGAATGTTCGGTGTGGTCGAAAGCGATGGCTGGAATACCGCGCGCGCGCGCCGTGTCGAGACCGGCGGCATGGGGGCGGTTGCTGATGACCGCGACGATTTCAATCGGCAGTTGCGCCTCGGCGATCGCCTGAAAATTGCTGCCGCGCCCGGACAGCAGCACGACGACACGGCAACTCACGAATAGATAACCTGCTCCGTGCCTTCTGGACGGGCGACGATTTCGCCTATCTGCCACACGGTTTCGCCGCTTGCCTGCAGATGCGCCTTGGCGGCTTCGGCATCGGCCGCGGCAACCACGACGCACATGCCGATGCCGCAGTTGAAGGTGCGCAGCATTTCAGCCGGCTCGACATTGCCGGCCTGCTGTAGCCAGTCGAACAGCGCGGGGCGCGTCCATGCGGCCGGATCGATTTGCGCCGCGACATGGTCGGGCAGGCAACGCGGCAGGTTGCCGGTGATGCCGCCACCGGTGATATGCGCCATGCCTTTCACGATGATGTCTTCCATCAGCGCCAGGATCGACTTGACATAGATGCGCGTCGGCTCCATCACCACATCGGCGAACGGGCGGCCGTGAAAATCCGATTTCAATCCGATGTTGCTGACGTCGATCAGCTTGCGAATCAGCGAATAGCCGTTGGAATGCGCGCCGGAAGACGCCAGCCCCAGCACGACGTCGCCGGGCACGATCGTCTTGCCGGTGATGATCTTCGTTTTTTCCACCACGCCGACGGCAAAGCCGGCGAGATCGTATTCGCCGTCGGGATACATGCCGGGCATTTCGGCGGTTTCGCCGCCGATCAGGGCGCAGCCGGCCTGCTCGCAGCCGGTGGCGATGCCGGCGATCACCGCCTCGGCGTTGTCCAGGCTCAGTTTTCCGGTGGCGAAATAATCGAGGAAGAACAGCGGCTCGGCGCCCTGCACCAGAATGTCGTTGACGCTCATCGCCACCAGGTCGATGCCGACGGTGTTGTGACGGTTGAGCTCGAACGCCAGTTTGAGCTTGGTGCCGACGCCGTCGGTACCTGACACCAGCACCGGATTTTTGTATTTCTTGGAAATCTCGACCAATGCACCGAAGCCGCCGATGTCGGTCAGCACTTCGGGGCGCATGGTGCGCTTGGCCAGGGGCTTGATCCGCTCGACCAGCGCGTCACCGGCGTCGATATCGACACCGGCATCTTTGTAGGAAATGGAAGACACACCCGACTCCAGAATCGAAAAGTGCGCTATTTTACCGCCTATGCCCGCGATCCGAACGCTCAACCTGCCCTGGTTTGCCCTCGCCGCCCTGCTCGTCGCGGGCGGACTGATCTATCTGCTGGGACCCATCCTCACGCCCTTCCTCGCCGGCGCCCTGCTGGCCTATATCTTCGACCCGCTGGTACAGCGTCTGGAAAAGCACGGCCTGTCGCGCAGCGTCGGTTCAGCCATCGTCATCGCGTTTGCCGGGCTGGCGCTGGTCGGCCTGCTGCTGGTGGTGCTGCCGCTATTCCAGGGACAGTTCGCCGAACTCTCCCAGCGCGTGCCGGCCGCCATTGACCTGCTGCAAACCCACGTCCTGCCTTGGCTGCAGCAAACCCTGGGCATCGCCATCGAGCCCAATCTCAATGCACTCAAAATCTGGCTGTCCGAGCAGGCCACCGAAAACAGCGCCGCCTGGCTGCCCACCCTGCAAACCGGTGCGCTCGCCATCGTCGGCATACTGGTCAACCTGATGCTGATCCCCGTGGTGATGTTTTATCTGCTGAAGGACTGGAACGTGATCATGGCACGCATCGCCGCGCTGGAACCGCGCGACTGGGTGGGGACCGTCACCCGCATCGCGCGCTCCATGGACGAGGTCGTCGGCGAGTTCCTGCGTGGACAACTGGCGGTGATGGCCACCCTGTCCCTCTATTACGTGCTGGCCCTGTGGGCCGCGGGGCTGGATTACGCATTACCGATCGGCCTCCTCACCGGGGTCCTGTCGTTCGTGCCCTTTCTCGGCTTTGGCCTCGGCATGATTCTGGCGCTGCTGGTCGCCGTGCTGCAATTCAGCGATTGGACGGGCGTGGCCTGGGTGGCGGGTATTTATCTGGCCGGGCAGGCGCTGGAAACCTATGTCGTCACGCCGCGCCTGGTCGGCGAGCGTGTCGGCCTGCACCCAGTGATGGTGATCTTCGTGCTGGCTGCTTTCGGCAAGTTGTTCGGTTTCGTCGGCGTGCTGCTGGGCGTGCCGCTGGCGGCGGTGCTGCTGGTGGCGGTACGCGAATTGCGCGGCGTATACGTGGCCAGCGCCTTCTATCGCGGCAGTTATAATGCCGGCTCTTCCGATCCCGCTTCATCCGCCATGTCCGCACCGCTCCCCGGCCACCCCCTGCTCGAATCGCACATCGCGTCCCTGCCACTGGTCCACAAGGGCAAGGTGCGCGACATCTATGCCGTCGGCGACGACAAGCTCTTGATCGTCACCACCGACCGCCTGTCCGCATTCGACGTGGTGATGCCGACCCCGATCCCCGGCAAGGGGGAAGTGCTGACGAAGGTGTCGGCCTTCTGGTTCGACAGGCTGAAAGCCATCGTGCCGAGCCAGGCGCTCGACATCACACCCGAAAGCGTCGTCGCCGAGAGTGAACGCGATCAGGTCGCCGGTCGCGCCATCGTGGTGAAAAAACTCAAGGCGCTGCCGGTCGAGGCCATCGTGCGCGGCTATCTGGTGGGCTCGGGCTGGAAGGAATACCAGGCCAGCCAGTCGGTATGCGGCATCAAGCTGCCGGCCGGCCTGCAACAGGCCGACCGCCTGCCGGAACCGATCTTCACGCCGTCGACCAAGGCCGCGGTGGGCGCGCACGACGAAAACATCGCGTTCGGGCAAATGGCCGAGCTGATCGGCGCGGATCTTGCGGAGCAGGTGCGCGACGTCAGCCTTGCCCTGTATAAGGCTGCGGCGGAGTATGCGCTCACCCGCGGCATCATCATCGCCGACACCAAGTTCGAATTCGGTCTCGACGAAGCCGGCAAGCTGGTGTGGATCGACGAAGCCCTGACACCCGATTCATCGCGCTTCTGGCCGGCCGACCAGTACCGGCCCGGCAGCAACCCGCCCAGCTTCGACAAGCAGTTCGTGCGCGACTGGCTGGAAGCCAGCGGCTGGAACAAGCAGGCGCCGGGACCGCAACTGCCTGACGAAATCGTTGCCAAAACCAGCGAGAAATACCGCGAAGCGATGTCACGGCTACTGGGGTAAGACCGATCTCGAAACGCCCCCCTCTACACGCAAACCGGCCTGCCCGTAAACAGCAAAAACAGACTGGTTGCCGGTAATCCTTGTGCGATTGCCATTTAAGGCGAAACCTTTAGAATTCCGCCGTTCATCAGGACACGCCAGCCACGCCGGCCAAGCCCCTCAATCCCATTCCAAGCGAAAGGCAGAGTCATGACCTACGAAAATTTCGCAAGCGCTCAATCGTTTTTCCTGTGGTCGACCTTTGTGGTCGCCCTGATCATGGGCGCCGTCGTCAACAAAACCAATTTCTGCACCATGGGCGCGGTCTCCGACTGGGTCAACATGGGCGACACCGGCCGCATGCGCGCCTGGGTACTGGCCATCGCGGTCGGCGTGCTCGGCGTGATGGGTCTCGAAGCAGCCGGTATGGTCAACGTCAGCAGCACCTTCCCGCCCTACCGCCAGATGAATCTTCCCTGGCTGGAAAACGTGCTCGGCGGCGTGCTCTTCGGCATCGGCATGACGCTCGCCTCAGGTTGCGGCAACAAGACGCTGATCCGCATCGGCGGCGGCAACCTCAAGTCGATCGTGGTGCTGCTGGTCATCGCCGTGATCGCCTATTTCATGGTCAACCCCTTCCCGGGCAGCGACAAGACCCTGTATTCCACCCTGTTCTATTCGTGGACCAACCCGACCGCGGTCGCGCTGACCACCAACCAGGATCTCGGCGCCATGCTGTTCGGCGACAGTGCCGCCACCGGCCGCATCGTGATGGGCGCCGTCATCGGCGGCCTGATGCTGGTGTGGGCCTTCAAGTCGGCCGACTTCCGCGGCAACTTCGACAACATTCTCGGCGGCCTCGTGGTCGGCCTCGCCGTGCTGGCAGCCTGGTACATCAGCAGCAACATCATGGTGAATGCGGACGGCGAACTGCTCTCGCTGCAGGGCTACGCACAGGAATGGGAATTGTATGCGCCGGCCGACGCGGTCAAACCCGCCTCCAGCGCCGCGCTGGCTTCGCAGTCCTTCACCTTCATCAACCCGATGGGGCAATCGCTCGGCTACGTGGCCGGCGGCTTCGACAGCAGCCTGCTCACCTTCGGCCTGATGGCGCTGGCAGGCGTGATCGCCGGCTCGCTGCTGTGGTCGTTGATCTCGCGCAGCTTCCGCATCGAGTGGTTCGCTTCCGGCCGCGACTTCGTCAA
>DILD01000022.1:21566-24773 GCA_002424845.1 Thiobacillus denitrificans
CAGGCCGTCACCGGTTTCTCCACCCTGGCGCTGGGTTCCATCCTCACCTTCGTCGCCATCGTGCTCGGCAGCGCCGTCACCATGAAGATCCAGTACTACAAGATGGTGTACGAAGAAGAGGCCACCTTCATGAAGGCCTTCATCACCGCACTGGTCGACCTCAAGCTGTTGCCCGCCGGCATGCGCAAGCTGGAAGCGGTGTAAGCCCGCAACCGGAGAAGCCTTCCGGCCCGAATAAAGCCCCGCTCTGCCGGGGCTTTATTTTTGCTCAGGAAAACGAATCGCTCATCAGCGTTCCGAACCAGGTGTGCATGTCCCGATAATTCTTGCTGGTCGCACTGGCCGATGCGCTGAGCTTGCTGAGCTTCATGCTGGCGCTTGCCGCATCGTACTGGTAAACGCCGGACAACCAGGTCGCCGTCGCCGCCGTGATCGGCGAATAACAGGCGGAGTTGGTGACCGGCGCCGGATCGGGCTGCTGCCCGCCGAGCAGGCGCAACATGGCATCGGCACACACCTTGGCCTGCTGGTTGGCGATGTGTCCGGCCTTCGGCTGCGTGGTGTGGCTGGCGTCCCCGATGACGTGAATGCCCGCCACCTGGGTCGACTCATAACTCAGCACATTGACCGCCGCGAAACGTCCGTCCGGACTGTTGAGCAGGCCGGCATCGGCAAGCAGCTGCGGCGCCCGCTGCGGCGGAATCGGGTTGAGCACGCTGGCGCCGACTTGCACGCTGGCGCCATTCTGCGTGTAGGTCACGCTGCGGCTGACGCTGTCGACATGCGTCAGAGTGCAACCCGGTCGGTAGTCGATGATTCCGGCGTGCGTCTGATTGAACGCGTGGAGAAAATTGTCCTTTTCCACCACGATGTCGGCATTGGCATCGAGGACGACGACTTTGCTGCCCGGCTTGTTGGACTTCAGCCAGTCGGCCACGACGCAGGCCCGCTCATACGGTCCCGGGGGGCAGCGATACGGGGCTTTCGGAATGGTGATGACCACGCTGCCGCCGGCGGGCATGGCCAGCAGCTGGTCACGCAACAGCTGCGTCTGGGGTCCGGCTTTCCAGGCGTGCGGTATGGCATTGTCGTATTCGCCCTGGCTGACCATTCCGGGCAGCAGGTCGAAATCGAGCCCGGGTGCCAGCACCAGGCGGTCGTACTGAAGGGTGCTGCCATCGGCCAGGCGCAGGAATTTTCCGGCGGTGTCGATGGCAGTCACTTCGCCGCGCATCAGGGTCACGCCATAGTGGTTGACCAAGGTGCCGTGGCTGTAGCCCAGCTCGGCGAGCCCCTTCTGTCCGCTGAGCACCAGATTGCTCATGATATTGGACGTGTAGCCTGCGGCCTTTTCAAGCAGCGTGACGCGTACGCCAGTTCCGCCCCACAAGCGCAGATACTTGGCCAGCGTGGCGCCGGCCATGCCGCCGCCGACGATCACGATGTGTCCGCTGATACCGGTGTTGCCGGGGACGGGGAAAAGGGTCGCGGTCGCGCCACCATCCTCGTCGTCATCGGCCCAGATGCGCGGAGAAAGCGTCATGAACCCGACCCCGCTGGCAGCCATCAGGCTGAGAAATTTGCGACGATCCATTTTCATTCTCCTCAAGGGTTGGCCAGATAACTGGCGAGGGCCTGCAACTGGGCATCGGTATAGCCCTGTGCATGGGCAGCCATGATGTCGTCGCCAGCCTGTTTGCCGCTGTATTCGCGCAGCTCTTCGAGCAGATCGGTTTTACCCAGCAGGCGGTCGAATCCGCCCTGGCCATACGTGCCATGACATTGATAGCAGTTGCTCGCCAGCAAGCGCCCCGAGGAATTGCCCTGAACGGCCACCACCGTGCCGCCCGTCGCGGGGCTATCGGCCACCGGGCTGCCGGTTTCCGTTTCAGCCTGCTCATTGCCGCCCCCGCCGCCGAGACAGCCGCTCAGTACGACGCTGAACAGCAGAACCATGGGCCAGCGCATTCGATCGATGTATCGCATGTTTGCTCCTTTAAACGTGATCCGCTCCCTGTCAGCCGAGTGAGTTGCTGAAAGTGCTGATGCACAGAGTAGGCATGCAAAATTAAGCCGGGCTTAAGCTGGGAATCTTCGGCAAGGCGGCTACCGGCTCATGCACGAAAAGCTCGCAACCGGGTTGACCGCCATCCCCCCGCGATTTCCGGATCACGGAATGAGACGGCATGCGTGATCGGACGGGCGAACCATTCCGTGAGCAACGACAAGCACGGCAGTCCAACGGGATCAGAACATTTTTCCCACGTCGACATCGAACCGATATCCCACCCCAACCACCGTTTTAAGAAGCGTCGGGTATTTGACATCGTCTCCGAGATGACGGCGCAGACGCGTGATCGGGCGATCCAGCGTTCTGTTCTCGACGTCCATGTCCGAGCCCCAGACGATGGCAATCAATTGTTGGCGGGTCAGTAATTGGCGGGGGAACGTCAGCAAGGCCTTCAGCACCTCGAATTCCCGTTTTTCGAGCAGGATCGACTTTCCATCATGCGACAGCAGTCGGCGCGCTTCAGGATAAAGCTTCCATCCGGAAAAGCGGTATTCACGCACAGCCGCCTCGCAAGACTCGACGGATTCGATACGCGCCAGACTCAGAACCTGTCTGATCGTGGCCACCAGTTTGCGCGGCTGAACGGGCAAGGATAGTCGGGCATACGGCACGAAACCAAGAGAGGCGGCCCGACCCGGGAACACCCGCGATCGATCCAGCACGATGGTGGCGATTTCCGGCTTTTCCAACAGCCAGTCTGGTCGATTTGCGCGCGGTTCCATGCCATCCAGAGCGACGATCAGTACGTCGACCGGCGGGGGCGCGGCTTCCATCTCCGTGGTCGCGACGACGTCAAAACCTTTTTCGCGCAAAAAATCCGCAAGCTGGGCCCGCGTCAGGGGATCGGCGTCGACCAGATAAATTCGCGGGGCGAACAGATCCGCCGCCGTGATTTCAGGGCCAGGCCGTCTCAAGTCGGACTGCCGCAATATTGGCGTCGCATCGGCGAGCCCAGGTTTTCCTGACGCATGGCAGGCTCACCTGTGGCGATCAGCCGAAGCGGCCCGTGATGTAGTCCTCGGTCTGTTTGACGGTGGGTTTCAGGAACACATCATTGGTGCGCCCAATTTCGATCAACTCTCCCATGTACATGAAGGCGGTGTAATCGGACACGCGGGCCGCCTGCTGCATGTTGT
>DILD01000022.1:24787-33811 GCA_002424845.1 Thiobacillus denitrificans
TCCTTCATCTCGTTGACCAGTTCCTCGATCTTGGCGGTGGAAATGGGGTCGAGTGCGGAGGCCGGTTCGTCCAGCAGCAGCACATCCGGTTCCAGGGCGATCGCACGCGCGATCACCAGGCGCTGCTGCTGGCCGCCGGACAGGCTCAGGCCGTTCTGGTCGAGACGGTCCTTGACCTCGTTCCACAGCGCGGCGCCACGCAAGGCCTTCTCGACTGCTTCGTCAAGGGTGCTTTTGTTGTTGACACCCATGATGCGCAGGCCGTAGGCCACGTTTTCGTAAATGGACTTGGGGAAGGGGTTGGGCTTCTGGAACACCATGCCGACGCGACGGCGCAGCAGAGCGACATTGACGTCGCGGTCGTAGATGTTCTTCTCTTCCATCAGGATCTTGCCGTCAACGCGACAGATGTCGACCAGATCGTTCATGCGGTTGAAGCAACGCAGCAGGGTCGACTTGCCGCAGCCGCTGGGGCCGATGAAGGCGGTGACGCGGTTTTTCAGCAGGTTCATGCTGACGCTTTTCAGCGCCTGCGCTTCGCCGTAGTAGAGGTCGAGATTCTCGACCCGGATTGCCACTTCGTCCGTGTCTTCCTTCTGCGTGCGTCCCAGGTCGGCGAGCTTGATCGCGTGGGTTTTCGGGCTGGCTTCGCTCATTTCAAAGTCCTTCGGTTCTTTCATTGTATTGGGTGCGGAAAATCAAACGCCTTCGAGGCCGCGCATGCGCTCGCGCAGGCGGTTGCGCAGCCGGATCGCGAACAGGTTGAGCACGACGATGATGATCACCAGCAAGAGCGCGGTGGCGTACACCAGCGGGCGGGCGGCCTCGACGTTGGGGCTCTGGAAGCCGACATCGTAGATGTGGAAGCCCAGGTGCATGAACTTCCGCTCCAAGTGCAGGAACGGGAAGTTGCCGTCGAGCGGCAGGCTGGGCGCGAGCTTCACCACGCCGACCAGCATCAGCGGCGCCACTTCGCCAGCGGCGCGTGCAATCGCCAGAATCAGGCCGGTCATCATCGCCGGGCTGGCGATCGGCAGCACCGTGCGCCACAGCGTCTCGGCCTTGGTCGCGCCGAGCGCGAGGCTGCCCTCGCGGATGGTGCGCGGCACGCGCGACAGGCCCTCTTCGGTGGCGACGATGACCACCGGCAGAGTCAGGATCGCCAGCGTCAGCGAGGCCCACAGGATGCCGGGGCTGCCAAAGGTCGGCGCCGGCAGCGCTTCGGCAAAGAACAGCTCATCAATCGAGCCGCCCAGCACATAGACGAAGAAACCCAGGCCAAACACGCCATAGACGATTGAGGGCACACCCGCCAGGTTGTTGACCGAAATGCGGATGGCGCGGATGACCGGGCCCGGCTTGGCGTATTCGCGCATATAGATCGCCGCCATGATGCCCAGCGGGGTGACCATCGCCGACATCAGCAGCACCATCATCACGGTACCGAAAATGGCGGGGAAGATGCCGCCCTCGGTATTGGCCTCGCGCGGGTCGTCGCTGACAAACTCGTAGAACTTGTGGACGTAGAAGCCCATTTTCTGCCACACGCTCATGGCGTTCGGCAGGTACATGTCGGCGACCTTGGCCAGTGGAATGTCGACCACCTGCCCGTCGCTGGTCTCAACGCTGATGCTGTCGCGCTCAATGGCGACGCGAATCGTGTCCAGCTTCTGCTGCAGCGCCAGATAGTCGGCTTCGCGTGCAGCCCGCTCCTGGGCGAACCCGGCCTTGGCGGCATCGGTCAGAGTGCCGTCGATCTCCAGCCTGCGCTCGCTCAGGCGGGTTTTTTCCAGCGCGTAGTTGATCTTGCCGATGTCGCTTTTTTCGATGCGCAATGCCTGGCGAAACAGATCATTGGAGCGCGCCAGGCGCTTCTGGGCTTCCCCCCAGGCCGCCGGCCCCTCGGCCACCACATTGCCGTGTTCCTTGACCGCTTTCAGGTGGCCGTAGAAATTGCCCCATTCGCGCCGCTCGATGGCCAGCAGATCCTTCGGGTAGGTGAACTCGCCCAGCATGGGCGCCGGAAACCACTTGAAATCGACGCCGGTGAGGTCCTTGTTGCCAAGCTTGATCAGGTAGCGGTCGGCGAACAGGTCTTTACTGTCGATGGTGTAGCCCTGCTCGCGCAGGCGAACCAGCGAGACCTCCTCGCGCTCGCGAATCTCGCCGATCAGGCGCGAAGCCGCACCGCTGCGTTCCTGATACGTGACCTCGGCCACCGGCTTGGGCCAGAAGTGGGTCAGACCGCGCGCGGCCGTGAGCCACACCACAGCATACACCATGATCAGCGACAGGGCGACCGCGCCCGCAGTCGTCCAGACCCAGGGTTCTCCGCTCTTGTACCAGTTGCGCATGGGAATTTTTCCTTAAAGTGAGCTGTACTTTTCGCGCAGGCGATGGCGCACCAGTTCTGCCACGGTATTCACCACGAAGGTGAACACGAACAGAACCAGCGCCGAGAAGAACAGCAGGCGATAGTGGGTGGTGCCGACGGCGGCTTCGGGCATTTCCACCCCGATGTTGGCGGACAGGGTGCGGAAGCCGGTGAAGATGCTGAGGTCCATCACCGCGGTGTTGCCGGTTGCCATCAGCACGATCATGGTCTCGCCCACCGCGCGCCCCATGCCGACCATGATGGCGGAAAAGATGCCGGGGCTAGCGGTCAAGAGCACCACGAAGAACAGCGTCTGCCACGGCGTTGCACCCAGGGCCAGCGAGCCCGAGGTGAGATGCTTGGGCACGCTGAACACCGCATCCTCGGCGATCGAAAAAATGGTCGGAATCACCGCGAAACCCATGGCGATGCCCACCACCAGCGAGTTGCGCTGCTCGTAGGTGATGCCGAGTTCGTTCGTCAGCCAGTGCGGCATGTTGCCGCCGAAGAAGGCCGCTTCGATCGGGTGGCCCAGTTGAATCGCCAGGTAGATCACCACGAGGATGACCGGCACCAGCAGCGCGGCTTCCCAACCCGAACCGATGCCGGCGGTCAGCCGCTGCGGCAGCAGATGCCAGACATAGGCCGTGATGACGAAGCTGAACGGCAGCAGGAAAATCGCCATCAGCGTGCCTGCGAGGTTGTTGTCGACCCACGGCGCCAACCACAGGCCGGCGAGGAAGCCCAGGATCACGGTCGGCAGCGCCTCCATGATCTCGATCGACGGCTTCACCACGCTGCGCATCCTGGGCGACATGAAATACGCGGCGAAGATGGCGCCCAGCACCGCCAGCGGAATCGCCACCAGCATGGCGTAGAACGCCGCTTTCAGGGTGCCGAAGGTGAGCGGCGCGACGCTGAACTTGGGCTCGAAATCGGAGGTCGCGGCGGAGGACTGCCAGTTGTATTCCGGTTCCGGGTAGCTCTCGTACCAGACCTTCTGCCACAGAGACGAGAAGGAAATCTCGGGGTAGTCGTTCTCCACCCGCGCTGTCTGGATCGCGTTTCCCGCGCTTTCAACCAGAACGGCGTTGGCGCGTGGCGCGAAACCGACCACGCGTACCGGCTCGCTGCCAGTCGAGCGCTTGAGGATCAGGCGATTGGAGGTGGCATAGTACAAACCAACATTACCCTTGTCGTCGCCGGCCAGGAAACCCTTGCGGAAATGCTCCGGCGTGATCATCGTCACCCGCCCGGCCATCGGCTTGAACGAGCGGATGTGGGTCAGGTGGTTGACGTTGTCGTCGCCGCGCACCTGGAACCACTGCGACACCTTGCCCTGATCGGTGCCGATGATGAGCGAGAAGCCGCCGCTCAGGATCGTCGCCGCGGTAATGGTTTCGCCTTCGGGCACCAGCGCAACCGTCTGCAGCAGGCGCGGAGCCTGCTTGTTCATCACGTCGTAATGACTGACGAAGCGGCCGCCGTGCACCACGTACAGATCGCGCTGCTTCACTTCCAGCAGCAGCTGGCTGACTTCGCCCTCGACCGGCGGCAGTTCGATGCCGAAACGCTCGGTCGTGACTTCGCCGGTAATCATGTTGCTGCGGCTCTCGAAGGCCGCCAGCACCAGGCGACCGTCCGCGGTCTGCGCCACGGCCGTGGTGCTCTCCCCGCTGTGCTGCACCGTCAGGCGCTTCAGCGCCTGGCCGGTCTCGTCGATCCCCAGCGGTTCATTCCCCACCGGATAGGCGATCGTCGGCGTGATGGTGCGGATATCCTTTTCATGGTCATCCGGATCCACCTGGAAGGTCACCTTGAAATCCTGCTCCAGCACCAGCATGCGCCCATCGGACAGGCCATAGGCCACCACCTGCTGCGAAGGGTCGCCGGCGGCGAAGCTGGCGATGTCGACGCCTTCCGGCAGGGCGACTTTTTCCTCGGCCATGACACGGCCATCGCGTAAATCGAAAAAGGTCACGCTGCCGCGATCGGTCATGCGCACGCCGATCTCGGCCTGCTCCTCTGAAGTCAGATGCACGCTGGACTCCAGCGCGTCTTTCGGAATATTGACCTGCTGCAGGTCGCCCATCTGCGCCGGCATGAAAATTGGCACGACGACGCTCGCGAGGTAGAAAAAGATGGCGCTGATGGCGATGATCACGCTCAGACCGCCAAAGGTCATGACATGCTTGAACAGCCTGTCCCTGGCCATGCGACGGCCGGTGTAGCCGCCGACCCTGCTGATGTTGGTCTCGATCTTTTCCATGATTCACCGCGTTAACTTTTATGTGTGCCGCAACACCTGGTCTGTTCATTGCAAGAGGGGGCAAGCCAATGCCTGCCCCCTCCAGAGGCGGTGACGTGCCTCTTACTTGGTTTTATGGAGTTGTTTGAAGGACTCAATCAGCGCAACTGGCCGACCTTCATCCTTGGTTTTCTTGTTAAGTGCATAAATCACCGTCTCCCCCTTGGGACCGGTACCGATTTCCGTGAACGTGAAAGTCACTTCCTTGTGGTCCAGGTAGTCCTTGAAGTCCTTCCATTCGCCGAACACGTAGAAACGGCCGTCGCGCACCACTTCGCCGTAGAACGGACCAACATCGGTCATCTTGCCGTCAAAGAACTGCTCGGCCAGGGAGGGCTTGTTCAGATCGTCGGCTTCCTTTTTCTGGATGCCGAACACGATGGTCTCGCCTTCCGGGCCTGCACCGACACGGGTGCGGGTGTAGATCAGCTCGTCGACATCGAGAAATGCCAGATAATTCTTGGCATCGGCGATTGGATAGATCCGGCCGTTCTCGTGAAAGACCAGGAAATAGTTAGTCTTCTCGGCCGCTACCGACTGAACCGATTGGGACGGGGAACCCGCCGTGCCCGACTGGGTCGCGCAGCCGCTCATGAGTCCGAGCGCCAGCACGGAAGCCAGGGCGTAAAAAAGGGATCGTTTGTTTTCCAGCATGATTTGAATCTCCGATGGTGTATCGAGCCGGATACGGTCACCCTCGGCGACTGCATCCGGCCTGAATAACGACTGGCTTAGTTGATGCCCAGATCCTTCAGCGCCTTGGCGGCCATGGCAGCAGGCATCGGCACGAAGCCGTCCTTGATCACCACTTCCTGACCCTGCTTCGACAGCACCAGCTTGACGAACTCGCGCTCAAGCGGTGCCAGCGGCTGGTTCGGACGCTTGTTCACGTAGACGTACAGCACGCGGGCCAGCGGGTAGGTACCGTCGATGGCATGCGTCGCATCAGCTTCGACGAAGGCTTCGCCGTCTTTCTTCGACAGCGGCAGCGCACGCACGCCGGATGTCTTGTAGCCGATGCCGGAGTAGCCGATGGCGCCGATCTGACCCGTCACGCTCTGCACCACCGAGGCAGAACCCGGCTGCTCGGCGACGTTGCGCTTGAAGTCGCCTTTGCAGAGGGCTTTTTCCTTGTAGTAGCCGTAGGTGCCGGACACCGAATTGCGGCCATAAATGGCGATGGCGCGGCTGGCCCATTCACCGGTCATGCCGACCTGGCCCCAAGTGGTGATGTCAGCCGCACCGCCGCACTTGCGGGTGGCGGAGAAGATCGCGTCGACCTGGGGAATCGACAGACCCTTGATGGGGTTGTCCTTGTTCACGTACACCGCCAGCGCGTCGATCGCGACCGGCACCGGGGTTGGCTTGTAGCCGTACTTCTTCTCGAACGCCTCGATTTCCTTGGCGTTCATCATGCGGCTCATCGGGCCGAAGTTGGCGGCGCCTTCGATCAGCGCGGGCGGCGCGGTGGAGGAACCGGCGCCCTGGATCTGGATGTTGACGTTGGGGTAGTTGCGCTTGTAGGTCTCGGCCCACAGCGTCATCAGGTTGTTCAGCGTGTCGGAACCGACGCTGGTGAAATTGCCGGACACGCCGCTGGCTTTCTGATACGACGGCAACGCGGAATCGACCTTGACGGCCTGGGCCACGGCGGCATGGCTGACCAACGAGCAAGCCAGGAAGCCAAGTGTGGCAACGATTTTTTTCTGAACCATTTGCATAATCTCCAATTAAAGCAACGAGGACTTAAGGCTTTTCCAATTTCAAACAAAACTGCGCGAACGATCGGCTTCCGTCGTCCAGCGATCGCAACGATATGGGTTAACTGTTACTGATTTATGACGGTTCCGATTTTTTCGGAGCCGGCCTCGCTCCGGCCGAGGGCCGTGGCGAATCGCGCCAGGTGGGGGACTGCCGAACCGAAAGCGGACTGAGGCGGCTTGATTGCAGTGCGGCCCGGCGGTTCTCCGCAGGCACGTTGTATGTCAGCGGAAACCGGTCTTCTCGGGGGAGAACAAGTCTGGTGTGCAGTGCCGGAGAACCGCGATACTCAGCTATGGTCGTTGGCACGGACGGCCAGGTAAAACACCGGCTGTTCGCTTTGCGCGAACAGCCGAACGCAGTTTCGGCAAATGCCCGGCGTCTGATCTGATGCTGCCCTGAATGGATCCGCGAAGAACCCCACCCCAGGCCTGGCGGGGCAGGCGCGGGATTTCTATCGGCCGTTTAATGACCGGCTCACGTACAAGCGATTATTTTGAGCCTTTGGCGGGACGGCCTGTCTTGATGGTTTCCAAACGACGCACCGCGGCAACCACCGAGGCATCATTCAGTTTCGCCAGATTCGCGACAGCTGCGCGCAGAATCGCGCTCTTTTTCGCCGGTACGCCCGCTGCGAGGCAACGTTTCTTGAGCAACGCGATCAGCGCGTATTCGCCTTCGGGCATGGTGAAACTGTCGCGAACCCGTTTCGCTTTTTTCGCCTTGGCCGGTTTGCCCGCCTTGTCGCACTTGATGCCAGGCAGCTCCAGCGCGACGGCGATTTTCTTCGCCGGGGACGGTTTTCTGGCTGCCGCGGGACGGGCAGCGGCTTTCCTGGCAGCGGTCGGCACAGTGGTCTTTGCTGTCCTTGCTTTTGCTGCTGATGGCTTGCTGCCGCCCGACGCCGCGACACTTGCAGCGGACCGGGTGGATTTTGCCTCGTTCTGTTTTTCGATGTCATCGGCCATGAAATATCCCCTGCGTTGATTAACGGAAGAAACAGTTTATGTCGTTTATTTTTCCTCTCAAGGAACGCGCCCAGCGAACCGGGAAATGAACCCCGGAAATTCCCCGGCCAAAAAATCAACGGGAGCGCCCAAAGCCTTTACTGAACAGCTTTGCCAGCACGCTGACGGCCCGGAAATACACGCAAAGTTTTTGCGCCTGTCACAAATATTTCATCTGCCAGGGACAAAATTTTGGTCCCGCAGGAATATTTCGCGCGATCAGTGATGGAGCCCATCATGGCGACAGCAGGCAGCCTGCAAATGAACAGCCCTCAGGCAAACACACTTGCATTATCCGGAATTCCCGATATTGCAACGTTCGATTTCGTGATATTCACACTCGATGACCTGGGCATAATCCGCAAAGGCAACCACGCTTGCGCACAGCTGTTTGGATACCCGCCGGAAGAACTGCTTGGGCAACATATTTCTGTCCTGCTCCCGCAGTTTTCGGATACCGACCTGGTGCAGGAAGGCCGCATCAATTCCAGGCTGGCCCACCTTTGTCACTGCGCCGCCGCCTTTCAGGCCAGACACCGCGATGGCCAGTGCTTTGCCAGCGAACTTTTCATCAACCGCCTCGGCAGCCACAACGTAGCCGTCCTTATACGACGCTCAGCAGTCGAACGAAGCAGCCAGCCTGTTCAGGCGTGAATGCCTTGCCTCACTTCAGTGCTGCATTCAGAAAGTCCGCCACGGCTTCGACCATCTGTCCCTCGCGCCCGGTGAAGAAATGGTCTGCACGCTCGATCCTCACCTGCCTTGAATCCCGGGTGCCCAGACTCTGCTGGCGCTTGCCCGCATTCGCCAGCACCGGCGGCAGGTCGTTGTCGCCGTACAGATCCAGCACCGGCAGCTTCAGGGCCGAGTAATCGCCGGCCGAAATGCCCAGGCTCGCCCAGGCCTTCACCGCAGGGTCGGGCTTGCCCGACAGGTACACCAGGCTCATGCGCGAACCCATGCTGTGGGAAACGATGGCGATCTGCGCGTAGCCCTTGGCTTTCAGAAACCCGACCGCTTCGGCGATGCGTTCGGCGGCTTCCGGAAAGGTCGGCGGGTAGTCTTCGCCCCGGGCATCGGCCGCCAGGATCGGCATCTGGATCGACAGCGTGGTGAAGCCGCGATCGGCCAGTTCGGTGCGCAGCGTGCCGACCATGCCCCAGTCGGGATGAATGCCCAGGCCGTGCACGACGATGGCCGCCTTGCCGGTATCCGCCGGGGTGAACAGCGTGAGGAATTTGTGATGTCCGCGCGGGGTTTGCAGGTAGACCGGATCGCCCACCACCAGGCCGGGCACCACCTCATCCGCCCATTTCTTTTCGCGGGCGTAGTCCGCCGCGGCCATGGCATTCGCCGAAAACAGCAGCGCCAGCCCGGTGGCCAGCCCCAGCAACATTCTTGTCTTCATGTCTCGCTCCTCTGTATCAAGATTTATTTTCCTGCCCATCATTCAACAGAACCGGCCTTGAGCCAATCGTTCCATCAATACTGGAACGTCCACATCATGCGCAGCGCCAGCACGATCAGCAGCAAGGCAAAAATCCGCTTCAGCGGCCGCACCGGCAGGCGGTGCG
>DILD01000023.1 GCA_002424845.1 Thiobacillus denitrificans
ACGGCATCAACGACGCGCCGGTGCTGGCCGGCGCGCAGGTATCGATCGCCATGGGCGAAGGCGCCGACGTCGCGCAGGCCGCCGCCGACATGGTGATGCTGGGCAACCGGCTGGGAACGCTGGCAGAAGGCGTGGCGCTTGCCCGCAAAACGCAGAAGATCATCCGCCAGAATCTCGGCTGGGCGCTGGGCTACAACCTCATCGCCATCCCCGCCGCCGCGCTGGGCCATGTGACGCCGTGGATCGCCGGCATCGGCATGTCGGCCAGCTCGCTGCTGGTGGTGCTGAACGCACTGCGCCTGTCCGAGTTCAAGCAGAACACGCCCCCCGCCCCGGCTGCTCTCAGCGCTCCACTCTCCACTCTCCGCTAAGCATGGACATCCTCATCCTGCTCATTCCCCTGAGCCTCGTGCTGGTCGGCGTCATCGCCTGGGTCATGCTGTGGGCGGCGAAAAGCGGCCAGTTCGACGACCTCGAAGGCCCCGGACACAGCGTCATCATGGATGACGACAATCCGCCCAAGCCCGAAGAAGCCTCCAAGGACTAAAAGACGCCGAAGTTCCACAAGGCGGGATGGGTTCGTATGCCTTGGCTGGCTTCGGTTTCCTGCTTACTTCTTCTTCATGAAGAAGGTGAATTCACCCCCCGCTTCGGCGGTGGATAGCAGTTCATTGCCAGTCTGTTTGGCAAAGGCAGCGAAATCCTTGACCGAGCCGGGGTCGGTCGAGAGGATTTTCAGCACCTGGCTGCTGGAGACTTCTCCCAGTGCTTTCTTGGCACGCAGGATGGGCAAGGGACAGTTCAGACCACGTGCATCAAGTTCTTTATCGAAATTCATCGGGTTCTCCTCACACTAAATTATTTAATAACGAATCAATCGCGTATGCAGCATGGAACGGCAGCGATGCGTACTGGATCAGAAGCGATCCACCAACACCACCTCGTCCACAGGTAGTTGGCCGGCCTTGGGCCACGGCTCCTGAACACGCTTACCGAGGGCGACAAACATCGAAATGACATGCCCCTCGGGCAATTGGATCAATTTCGCGACCTCATCGAAATCCGACAAATCCATTGGGCATGAGTCGTACCCCATTTCCTTGGCGGCAAGCATCAATGTCTGAGCTGCAATGCCGCATGAGCGCATCGCTTCATCACGCTGCGTTTGTGGCCGTCCGCGGTAATACTCGCCAATGGCGGCGACCACGCCCTCGCGGACGTCATCGGACGCATTTCGCCAATAGCGATCGGGTTCCTTTTCCCACGCATTGACGTCCGCGCAAATGACCACCAGCAACGAAGCGTCCGTAATTTGAGGCTGCATCCACGACGCCGCACGGATGGCTTCGCGCAATTCCGGGTTTCGCACCAGCACGAATCGCCAGTGCTGGATGTTGAAAGCCGTCGGGGAAAGCACAGCCAGCGACATGAGCGCTTCAATTTCATGCTCGGCCATCGTATGGCTGGCGTCGAATTGTTTAATCGCGCGCCGTGTTTCGATTGCGGTTCTTACATCCATTCTGCACTCCTGGTTGGTGGTATGGCCCAATGCCGGAGGCCATGCTATCGAAAGGAGTCTATCTGTGTAAGTATGCACATTATTGTTATGTACTTACATTTTGTATATCGAGGATAGATGAATGCGTCATAAGCGTTACGACTGCGATTTTGGATGCCCCGTCGAGGCATGCGTCGAAGTGATTGGCGGCAAATGGAAAGGGGTCATCCTGTTTCACCTGCTGGGCGGCACCAAACGATTCAATGAACTATCGCGACTGATGCCTGCGGTAACGCAAAGAATGCTGACCAGACAGTTGCGGGAACTGGAAGCCGATCAGGTCGTGGCACGCAAGGTCTATCCGGAAGTCCCGCCAAAAGTTGAATACTCGCTGACGGCGTTCGGAAAAACGCTGGAGCCCGTGCTGAAAACGCTTCAGGGTTGGGGCGTAAACTATTTGGAGCAGATCACCCAGATCAGAAAGGAACGCGCATAACACGGCGCGGCGCGCCCTTGGGTAATAGCGCCCTCACCCGAATGATGGGGGATACCACAGGCAGAAAAATAGTGTTCTTGAAAAGCCTAAAAATGCAATGAGCCGTCAACGCCAGCTTCCAGGTTCAACATGAACGCGCCCCTCCTCTGGTATTTCGCCGACCCGATGTGCTCGTGGTGCTGGGGGTTTTCGCCCGTGATCGAAAGCATGCGCGAGATTTATGGCGAGCGCATGAAAATCGTGCTGGTGCTGGGCGGGCTGCGTCCGGGCGAGACCGCACCCATGACGGCGGCGGGCCGCGAAGACATCCTGCACCACTGGCATCAGGTGCATCAACGCACGGGCCAGCCCTTCCGGTTTGAAAGCGTGCTGCCCGAGGGATTCGTGTACGACACCGAACCCGCCAGCCGCGCAGTGGTGAGCGTGGGCGGACTCAATCCCGCGCTTGTTTTCCCGCTGTTCAAGGCGATTCAATCTGCGTTTTATACCGAGGGGCGCGACGTCACCCGGCCCGGCGTGCTGGCCGATCTGGCCGCAGGGCTGGGCGTGAAGGCCGAATCATTCCTGGCCGCTTTCGACAGCGACGAAGCCCGCGCCAAAACCCAGGCGCATTTCAACCAGACGCGCCGGGCCGGCGTGAGCGGTTTTCCTGCGCTGATCCTGCAACAGGACGCGCAACTCAGTCCCGTATGCAACGGTTGCCAGCCGCTGGATGCGGTCTGTTCTGCGATCAAGCGCCACCTGCCCGAGTAATCCCGGCCGCAGCTGCGCCCGTATTGCGCCATGCTTGGGCCGTCCATCCCGCCACCGGTAGAATCCCCCTTCCTTCTATCTGGAGTTTTTTCGATGACCCGTTTGTTCCCGTTTTCCGCCACGCTGTTTTTCGGCGCACTGATGCTCGGCATCTCCGGTTGCGGCGCCAGCGATCCCGCCAGCCAGACCGCGTCCACGCAAACCGTGTCCACCCAGCCTGCCGCCGGCCAGCCCGCCAATCCGCGCGTGCTGATCGAAACCAGCAAGGG
>DILD01000078.1 GCA_002424845.1 Thiobacillus denitrificans
AAGGAACATGGCCACCCTGCTATCCATTTTTTTCCTGCTCTATGGCGGGATGCATGCGTATGTCTTTGCCAAGGCAGAGGCCGCCCTGGGTCTGGCGCTGGCCGGCCGCCTCGCCATCGCTGCCTGGATGGTGCTGATGACGTTTCTGCCGCTCATCCTCTGGCGGCTGGAGAAACACGAGCGCCATGCACTGGTCTGGATCGGCGCGTGGGTCGGTTATACCTGGATGGGTTTTATCTTCCTGTTATTCTGGATTGCGCTGGCATTCGACGTGCTCGGGCTGTTGGCAGCCTATGTTGGCACTGCGCTGCATTGGCATTCCGGCGCCATCCCGTTCACGGATTCCTCCCTCTTTTACTTCGCCACGGCCCTGGCGCTGGGCGCGACCGTATACGGCTATTTCGAGGCGCGTGCGATCCGCGTGGAGCGCATCCTCCTGCGCACCGCGAAGTTGCCGGCCACCTTCGGCCGATTGAAGGTCGTCCAGATATCCGATGTACACCTCGGCGCGCTGGTCGGCGCGCGCCGGCTGCGCCGGATCGTGGCACGCATACAGGCGCTCGATCCCGATCTGGTGGTTTCGACCGGCGACCTGGTCGATGGCCAGGCGGATCATCTGGACGGGCTGACCCGGTTGTTCCAGGAATTGCATCCGCGCTTCGGCAAGTTTGCCGTGACCGGCAACCACGAGTTCTTTGTCGGGGCTGACCTGGCGCTCGATTTCACGGCGCGCGCCGGCTTCACCGTCCTGCGCGGCGAGGCAGCATCGCTCGCGGGTGTGCTCACGATCGCCGGCGTGGACGATCCGGCCGGGAGATGGATGGGTGTGCCCGTCCACACCGACGAGAAAGCACTGCTGTCAGCACTGCCGCGCGAGCGCTTTACACTGTTGCTCAAACACCAGCCGGTAGTGGACCGCAACAGCTTGGGGCTTTTCGACCTGCAGCTTTCCGGCCACACCCACGGCGGGCAGATCTTTCCCTTCGGCCTGTTGGTACGCATAGCCTATCGGATGCGCAACGGCCTCACGTCGCTGATGCCTCACGGCCACCTGTACGTGAGCCGCGGCATCGGCACCTGGGGGCCGCCCATGCGGCTCGGTGCGCCGCCCGAACTTACGCTCATCGACCTGGTGGGGACTGGATGATGATGCTCAATATTTGCCTTGTCGCGGTTCCCACGCGGGAATCCGGGTTCGCTTTTCCGGGGCTTGATGTCGGAACTGCCTTGTTCTCCATTCAAGCTCCCGACAGTGTGCAGACGACCGTCTGGGAGATCCTGTCCGAATATGGCTTCGGTTTCGGTTCCGAGGCAGTCATGACAGTAATTGCGATCGTCGTGGCGGCGGCAGCGATATATGTGATAACCAGAGACTGAGGTATGCCAGGTTTGAAGTGTTTCCTGATGCACCGGCAAATCACACTCTCGTGTTCACCAAAGCAAAGACTGATGGCATGCGGGGTTTGGTGCATTTTCCGCCGCAGGCAAGGGATGTGCCGGGCTCGGCCCCAACCGACGCTAGTCGCAGCGATGTTCGGCTTGGATTTCAGGCGCTGCCGGCGCGCGCCGCCATGAGGGGCCTGTCTTGAACGACCGCAAGCTTCCCAGCGGCGTGGTCGCCCTCGGTCTGGTCAGTCTGTTCATGGACATCTCTTCGGAGATGATCCACAGCCTGTTGCCGGTGTTCCTGGTCACTGTGCTCGGCGCGAACGCGCTATCGGTTGGCGTGATCGAGGGCGTTGCCGAGGCGACCGCCGCCTTCGCCAAGGTATTCTCCGGCGCGGTGAGCGACTGGATCGGCCGCAGAAAGCCGCTCCTGCTGCTGGGCTACGGCTTGGCGGCGCTTACAAAGCCGCTGTTTCCACTCGCCGCCGGGGCGGGAACGGTGCTGCTGGCGCGCTTCATCGATCGCATCGGCAAAGGCATCCGGGGCGCCCCGCGCGATGCGTTGGTGGCCGACCTCAGCCCCCCAGCGTTGCGCGGCGCAGCCTACGGGCTGCGCCAGGCGCTGGACACGGCGGGGGCAGTCGTGGGACCGCTGCTGGCCTTGGCGATCATGGCCGCAAGCGCCGATAACTTCCGCCTTGTGTTCTGGGTCGCCGTCATTCCAGCGTTTCTTTGTGTGCCGCTGATCGTGTTCGGAGTGAGAGAGCCGATGGGGAGGCGAGCCGCCGCGCGACGCTTCCCGATTCGCCGCAGCGAGTTGAAGCGCCTGCCGGTCCGCTTCTGGCAGGTGACGGTGTTCGCCTTGGTCCTGACGCTGGCGCGCTTCTCCGAGGCCTTCCTGCTGCTACGGGCGGAGAACGTGGGTCTTGGCATCACCTGGGTACCGGCGATCATGATCGTCATGAACCTGGTCTATGCGGCAAGCGCCTATCCCCTCGGCCGCCTGGCGGACAGGCGCCACCGTGGCAGCCTGCTGGCAGCGGGCGTGGGCTGCATCATCGCCGCCGACCTCATCCTGGCTCTGGCCGGCAACGTCTGGCTGGTGGGTGCCGGCGCGGCCCTGTGGGGGCTGCACATGGGGGCGACCCAAGGGCTGCTGTCGGCACTTGTGGCCGATGCCGCGCCGGCCGATCTGCGCGGCACGGCCTTCGGCGTGTTTAACCTCGTCACCGGAGTAGCCTTGCTCGCCGCAAGCGTCATCGCCGGATGGCTCTGGACGGTATTCGGGCCGGCGGCGACCTTCCACGCGGGCGCCGCGCTTGCCACGGCGGCGCTGGTGGGGCTTCTGGCAAGGCCGCGTGCCTGACATCGGCGGAGCTCGATGATGCGTTGGGCCCAGGTGGGGCATGATTCTGCCTGGGTTGTACCTTGGTGATCCAGGTGGAGACAGGATCTCGGGTCTGCTCGGTCAGTTCTAACTGCACAGCCCGCACCGACTTAAATGGCAGCTACCCGGTGCAGCTTCATTGAATGTGCATCATCTCGGGCCTGATGCATAGCGCATAACTCTCGGTATTGATGCGGTGGAATTGATGGCATCAGCGGAGAGCACTTACAACACCTCGGCGCAAAAAACGGCGGGCGTAACAATCCGGGGGCGCCCAACATGCCCGCGTTGCAGCAAGCCCGCACGGCGATCACCTGTCACCAGGTAGTCCGCATCGCTAGCCATGGCCATGGCCAGCAGAAATACATCGTCAGGATCATCGGTTTCAACCTCGATGGTCAGGCGATCCAGTACCAAGGCACGCTGCAAATTGTTGACCATGACCCCTGCTTTGGCAGGCTGTAAAACAGCCTGGAGCTTGGGATAACGACTGGCTCGGCGAATTTCGTCGAGCTGCGCTCGTGATGTCACCACCTCGAAGCGCTCAGCACGCAGCACGCAGCACGC
>DILD01000082.1:0-6193 GCA_002424845.1 Thiobacillus denitrificans
TTGCCGACGCCGTTGCCGCCGATGACGGCCATCTTTTCACCCGCTTCCAGCGAAAAGCCGAGGTTGCTGAACAGCGGGGTGCTGTCGTAACCGAACTTGAGATTCTCGACCTCGAGCGCACGGCGGTGCAGCGCCTTTTCCGGCTCGAAGCGGATGTAGGGGTTCTGTCGCGAGCTGGGCTTGAAGTCCTCGATCTTGATCTTGTCGATCATCTTCATGCGGCTGGTGGCCTGGCGTGCCTTCGACTTGTTGGCCGAGAAGCGGCGTACGAATTCCTGCAGTTCGGCGACCTTGTCCTTGGCCTTGGCGTTGGCGCTGGCCTGGCGTTCCTTGACCTGCGTCGAGGCCAGCATGTAGTCGTCGTAGTTGCCCGGATAGACCTTGATGGTGCCGAAGTCGAGGTCGGCCATGTGGGTACAGACCTGGTTCAAAAAGTGGCGGTCGTGCGAGATGACGATGATGGTCGCCTTGCTCTCGTTGAGCACGTTTTCCAGCCAGCGGATGGTGTTGATGTCGAGGTTGTTGGTCGGCTCGTCGAGCAACAGGATGTCGGGGTTGGAGAACAGCGCCTGCGTCAGCAGCACGCGCAGCTTGAAGCCCGGCGCGATCTGGCTCATGGGGCCGTTGTGCTGCTCGGTGGGGATGCCGACTCCCAGCAGCAATTGACCGGCGCGCGCCTCGGCATCGTAGCCGCCCATTTCGCCGAACTTGGCTTCCAGTTCGGCGGCGTGCAGGTAGTCCTCCTCGGTCGCCTCCGGGTTCATGTAGATGGCGTCCTTCTCCTGCATCACCCGCCACATCTCGGCGTGGCCCTGCAGCACGACGTCGAGTACGCGCTGCTCCTCGTAGCCGAACTGGTCCTGGCGCAGCCAGGCCATGCGCTCGCCGGGATCGAGCGAGACGTTGCCGGCGGAGGGCTCCAGTTCGCCGGCGAGGATTTTCATGAAGGTGGATTTGCCGCAGCCGTTGGCGCCGATCAGGCCATAGCGGTTACCGTCGCCGAACTTGACGTTGACGTTCTCGAACAGCGGTTTGGCGGCGAATTGCAGGGTGATGCTGGAAGCGGTAAGCACGGGGGAATCCTAGGGCGTATTAACAATAATTTCACGTCGGCGGGCGCGGAATTATTCACGCTCCGCATACGGAAAGCGCAATATTTTAACATCCCGCCCTTGCGCCTACGGGCAGCCGTTACGTGCAGCGGGCCTTTGAAACTTGTGCCTAGGCGGTGCCGAGCAGGGCCGGATGGTCGGCAACCGGCCGGTCGAGGTAATGGCCCTGCACCAGATCAACGCCAAACCGGCGCAGCAGGGCCAGCGTCGGGCCGTCTTCCACATATTCAGCAACTACTGACTTTCCGAGGCCGAGCGCAACACTCACCATCGCCTGCACAAATACCTGGTTGTCAGGGTCATTGGACAGGTTGCGGATGAACATGCCATCGATTTTGATGGTGTCGACATGAAGGTGCTTGAGATAGGCGAAGGAGGCAAAACCGACGCCAAAATCATCCAGGCAGACGCCACATCCGAACTGGCGCAGTGCCTCGATCATGCGCTGCGCGTCGTGCAGGTCGGATACCGCCGCGGTTTCGGTGATTTCGACAATGAAACGACGGGGGTCGACGCCCATTTTCCGCAATTCATTGCCGATATATTGCGGCAAGTCAGGCTCGGACAATGAGCGTCCAGACAGGTTGACTGCGATGGGCGGGATATCGGGATCGGCGGCTAGCCGTCGTATTGCTTCGTGGACCACCCAGCGGTCGATTTCGAGAATGCGGCTGCTTTTCTCGGCAAGCAGGATGAAATGGGCAGGCAGGATGAGTTGTTCGGGGTGATGTTCATCAATCATTCGCACCAGCGCTTCCAGATGCGATAGCGTGCCGTCATCGGCCCGGTAGATGCCCTGGAAGTTCAGCCGGAACAGGCCTTTGTCGAGCGCGTTGCTGATGCGTTCGCTCCACGACAGGCGGTGGCGCATTTCGCTGTCTGCACCGCTGTCAGGACGATAGACGCGCCAAGTGTTCTTGCCGGCATCCTTGGCTTGATACATGGCGATATCGGCGCGTGCGACCAGATCGTCGGCATCGGTCGCGTGCACGGGGTAGTAGGCAATACCGAGGCTGGTGGTGAGCCGCAGGTTCTGTTCCTCGAAACTGAACGGGATCTGCGATACCGCGCGGACCACGCGCTCGGCCAGGGCCTCGGCCTCGCTGTCCTGTATGGCGGGCAACAGGATGGCGAATTCATCACCGCCGAGGCGCGCCAGCACTTCGTTGCGTCGTACCAGGGCGCCGATTTCGCCAGCCACCCGGATCAGCAGTGCATCGCCCGCACGATGGCCGTAGCTGTCATTGATGGTCTTGAATTCGTCGAGATCGAAGAACATCACCGCACATGGGATCTGGTGGCGATCGCTGTCCAGCATGGTGCGTGCCAGCTCCTGCTGAAAGTGGTGGCGGTTATAGAGTCCGGTGAGCGCGTCCCGCTCGGCCATATACACCAGCTGCTCGGCGGTCTGTCGTTCGCGGGTGACATCCTCGTAAATCCACAAATGGCCGATGAAGCGGCCTTCGCGATCACGTACGGGGTAGTCGAGCTCGGTGATGATGCGTCCATCAGTCATCTGGATTTCATAACTGTCGGAGGCTTCCCGCGTTTCCAGCGCCAAAAGCACATGCCTGGAAAAGTGATCGGGGCGAACCAGAACCGAGGTGGACTTGCCCAGCACCTCGTGTACGGGCAATCCGATCAGGCCGTTTTCATTCTCGATCATCCATATGCGGCTGAAAGCCGGGTTGTGATAGATGACACGACTGTCTGCGGCAACGAACAGAATGCCGAGATTCATTGCGGAAAGCAGAGAGACCAGACGCGCGCGCTCCTGTTCGGTCTCCTTGAGATATTGGCCCTGCAAGCTTTCGGCTGTCTGCAGTTCATCGATGGCGTGACGCAGGCTGGCTTCGGTTGCCTTCAGATCGTCGATGCTGTGGAGGCTGGCGCGGATGCCCTGGTAAGTGCCATGCAGGTCGTGAATCGGCTGCCAGTTCACCGAAGCCCAGAAATGTCCGCCTTCCTTGCGGCAGATACGCATGGCGTAGCCATGGCCGGAGGTGCCGAGCAAAGCCTGGTAAAGCTGCGATTCGGCGGTCGCACGATCCTCCTGGTAAATGAGGTCGACCGGAAAATTCATCTGTTCCATGCATTCGTCGACCATGTAGCCAAGCATGCGCTCGACCGAAGGGTTAATCCATAGCAGCTTGCCCTCGGGCGATAGCCAGAATTCGATGTCGTGCGTGTAATCGGCGATGGCGTGAAAGCGCGCTTCGTTTTCGTGAGCCCGTTCGACGTTGAAGCGGACCGATTCCGTCATGCGGTTGAACGTGCCGATCAGTTGCCCGATTTCGTCCTCGCCTTCCCCCGCCAGTTTGATGTCGAGGTCGCCTAGTTCCATGCGTTTGCTGGCGCGGGTCAGCGCTTCAAAGCGGCGAATCACCCGGCCTGTCGACAGGGCCAGCAGGAAAACCGTGAGCAACAGGGCGACCCCTGCGATCAGCAAGCTTTGCTGCAGATAGCGGTCGCGCGCTTCCTGAATGAATGTACCTGAGAGCACCAGGGCAACACTGCCATAGTACTGCCCGGCCTGCCCAATCGGCTGTAGCCGGCGATAGGCCGTTGTTCCGTCGTCACTGCCCGTCTGATGCACGATGCGATTGCGGTTGTCCCGCACTTCGATCATTTCCAGGCCGCCGTCATGTCGCAGGGCTTCGATAATGTCGCGCACGCCAGCGTCATCCAGTTGCATCAGGGGCGCCAGCAACGCTGCCTCGAGGGTTCTCGCAACCTCTATCACGCGATGCTCGGCTTGTTTTTGCAGGGCCTGCGTTGTGTGCTGAACGCCGTTGGCGATCAAAAAGCTCAGCATGATCGCCTCCACCCCCAGCGCGGCGAGCGTGAGTTTATAGCGCAGGGAAAGGCGGCCCAGCCATGCTTTCATTGGCGGGCACGCAGAATTTCTTGGGCTCGCAGCGCATAGGGACGAAACGCCTGCAGCTCGTTTCCGTCCACTTCGGCAAAACCGCCATACAGGCCGCGCTGCATGAATGCGCGCCCTTCCGGGGAGGCTGAAAAGTCAAGCAGGGCATGGCGTACGGATTTCGCCTCGCGATCCCCTATTCGGGGGTGGGTCAGGTACATCAGGCTGGACAGGGGCCGGGTTTTGGAGAGGATGCGCAATTGCTTGCGCAAATCTTCGGACATCAATTGATAGGCGTGTTGCCCGATCATGGCCGCGTCGGCTCGCCGGTTGATGACCTGCATGACTGTGCTGCTATGGGTGCCGGATTCCATTGTGCGGTAGTCAATGCCGAGCTTGAGGCCTCGTTCAGCCAAGTCAGCCTCGATCGCCAGGCCGGCCACAGCGATGGCATCGGCTGTGGCGATGGTGCGGCCGCGCAAGGCTTCAGGCGTAGTAAAGGCGGCGTCCGATCTGACCACGAGCAAGCCGTGAACGGGTTCGGCATATTTCAAAAGCGGGCGGTAACCCGCATCCTGCTGAGCCAGCCAGGCCATATGTGGCGGGGTCAGCAGGATGTCGTAGTTACCCTGCTGGGTGCGTTCGACAAATATGCGTAAGTTCGGTGCGCTGTGTACCGTGACGCGGCGCTGAAGTCGTTTTTCCAGGGCGGACACGAGCGGACGGTAATTTTCAATGATTTGTTTGGCGGTCAGATGGGGAAAAACCCCCAGGACCAGAGGCTTGTCGGTCTTGGTTGCGGCTTGGGCCCATGAGGCGGTCAGCAGAACAAGCCACACAAGCAGGATGAGCCTGTTCTGTGTCAAGCGGCGCAACCGGGCAACCAGCCCCGGGCCATTTGTAAGAGCGGCCCTTCGGGACATGGCGCTGAAGCCAAACCGCGGGAGAATTTTGCGCAACCCGGATATCCTCGATTAAAGGGGCTTTTGCAGCACTTTGGACTTTCTCATGTAGTTATAGAGTACCTGCTTGCGCTTCGGAAGATGATCGGGGCTGCTGTCGACAAAGCCACGTTCCTCGAACCAGTGCTCGGTGCGGGTGGTGAGAACGAAGAATTTCTTGAACCCGGCTTTTTTACCCCTCTTCTCGGCTTCCGCCAGCAGCATGTCGCCAAATCCGCGTCCGCGGAAGTCGGCGGCGACAGCCAGGCAGGCGAGTTCGGCCGCCTGTTCCTCGGGAAACGGGTAGAGCGCCACGCAGCCGGCGATGACGCCGTCGGATTCGAGCACCAGAAACCGCTCGACCTCCATTTCCAGCAATTCACGCGAGCGCCGGACCAGGATGCCTTCGCGTTCCAGCGGTTCGATCAGGCCGAGAATGCCGCCGACATCGTCGATGGTGGCTGGACGCAGGGTTTCCAGCGGCGCGGGGGTGATGAGCGTGCCGACCCCTTCACGGGTGAACAGTTCGGACAGCAGCGCACCGTCGCGGTGGCGACTGATGAGATGCGCGCGCTTGACGCCCTGGGTGCAGGCTGTGACCGCACAGGGCAGGTAGTAATTCACATCCTCGGGCAGTTTGCGCGTCTTGCCGCGTGCGGCCTTTTCAAGTATCTGGCGGGCCTCGTTGACGGTGAGGGCGTTGTGGATGGTGCGGCCCTTGCCCGGCACGCCTTCGGTGTCCATCAGGAAAATCAGCTTGTCCGCAGCCAGTTCAACCGCGGCCTGAGTGGCCACGTCTTCCAGGCTCAGGTTGAAAATTTCGCCGGTTGGCGAATAGCCGATAGGAGAAAGCAGCACAATGTCGTGCTGGTCGAGCCTGCGCCGGATTGCTGCGGCATCGATTTTGCGGACCTCGCCGGTGTGCAGCAAATCTACACCGTCGCGTACGCCCAGCGGTTGGGCCGTGACAAAATTGCCTGAGGCGACCCGGATGTCGGCCCCCGCCATGGGGGTATTGGCCAGGCCCAGTGACAGCAGCGCTTCGATTTCAACGCGCACCGTGCCGGCAGCTTCCTTGACGCAGGCGAGCGCAGTGTTGTCGGTAACGCGCAGGCCGTTGACATAGCGAATCGCGGTGCCGCTTTCGTTTAGCCGTGCTTCCACCTGCGGGCGCACGCCGTGGATCAGAACCAGGCGAACGCCCAGGCTATTCAAAAGATTAACGTCGTGCGCCAGTTGCACGAAGTCTCCGTCCGCCACCAGTTCGCCGCCAA
>DILD01000082.1:6221-6996 GCA_002424845.1 Thiobacillus denitrificans
GCGGAGCGGAACCAGTGGACGAAATGGGTCGTGTCTTTCACCGGAGTGGCCTGAGCAGGGTTGAGTAATTGAAGGATACAGAAAAATTCCTGTTGCCTGCAGCATCGGCGGAATAATCAGCAGGGCACGCTTTGCGGCGCAACACACCAGATCGTGCCGTCATCACCCCCTAAAAATCCCCCCATAGTGTTTGCATGGTCGCCAGTGCGGCCAGCGCAGCGGTTTCGGTACGCAGCACGCGTGGCCCCAGCCGGACCGGAACCGCCCCGGCGGCTTGCAGCGCAGCGATCTCATCGGCTTCGAAGCCGCCTTCGGGCCCTGCCACCAGAACATCGGTTCCAACTGGGGCGGGGAGGTCGGCCAACCGGGCGTCTGCCAGTGGAGACAGGAAAATCAGCCTGCCCTCTCTTCTTTGACCGAGCCAGTTTGCCAGTGACAGCGGTGGGGCTACCCCGGGCACCTGATTGCGTCCGCACTGTTCGCATGCGCTCGCCACCACACCCTGCCAGTGGGCCACGCGCTTGTCGGCGCGCTCTCCTGCCAGCTTGACCACGCTGCGTTTGGCGGCGATCGGCTGGATGGCTGTTACCCCGAGTTCGACCGCTTTTTGCAGCGTGTAGTCCATGCGCTCGCCGCTTGAGATGCCCTGCGCCAATATCACGCTCAAACGCGATTCCCGTTCTATGTTGGTAAACCCCGTAATGCTGACAGCCACATCATCCTTGGTGATGCGTTCGATGCGTGCGGCGTATTCGCCGCCGCGCCCGTCGAACAG
>DILD01000049.1 GCA_002424845.1 Thiobacillus denitrificans
GTCCTTGGTCACGGTGGGCGCGCCGTAGGAACGGTCGAGCACCACGTTGCGGCCTTTCGGGCCCAGGGTCACTTTAACGGCGTCAGCCAGAATGTTGACGCCAGCCACCATGCGGTGACGGGCGGAATCGCCAAAACGTACGTCTTTTGCAGCCATGTTCTACTCCTGAATATGAATTCGGTTGGATTGCGTGAGAGCGGGTGCTTACTGCTCGACCACGCCCATGATGTCTTCTTCGCGCATCACCAGCAGTTCGTCGCCGTCGACCTTGACGGTCTGGCCGGCATACTTGCCGAACAGCACGCGGTCGCCGACTTTCACGTCCAGCGGAATCAGCTTGCCCTGGTCGTCTTTCTTGCCGGCGCCCACGGCGACGATTTCACCCTGATCGGGCTTCTCGGTGGCGGTGTCGGGGATGACGATTCCGGAAGCGGTCTTGCGCTCTTCTTCCATGCGCTTGACAATCACTCGGTCGTGCAGAGGACGGATTTTCATTGCAAAGTCTCCATTGCGGTTCAGGTTGCATTAACTCGGGCAGCCGTGGCTGCCCGAAAATAGAAAGCGGCGAAGGGGTATTAGCACTCATCGCCGTCGAGTGCTAATAGTAGGGGCGTAAGTGAACAATTTCAAGCCCATGGGTGATCTTTTAAGTCGGACCCGTGCCGCCGTCTGGCACCCCTGTACCCAGATGAAGCAGCTGGAGGCCGCCCCGCCGCTGGCGATCGCGCGCGGCGAAGGGCCGTGGCTGATCGATGCGGACGGCAACCGCTATCTGGACGCGATTTCCAGCTGGTGGGTCAATCTGTTCGGCCACTGCAACCCGCGCATCAATGCGGCGATCATCGACCAGCTCGGCAAAATCGAGCATGTGATGCTGGCCGGCGCCACCCATGAGCCTGTCATCGAGCTGTCGGAACGGCTGGCTGCGCTGACCGGGCTGGGCCATGCGTTCTACGGTTCGGACGGCGCTTCGGCCACCGAAATCGCGCTGAAAATGAGCGCGCACTACTGGCGCAACTCGGGCCGGCCGGAGAAGAATGGCTTCATCAGCCTGAAAAATGGTTACCACGGCGAAACCGTCGGTGCGCTGTCGGTGACCGACATTCCCCTGTTCAAGGCCACCTACGAGCCGCTGCTGCGCCACAGCGTGCAGGTGCCGACGCCCGATGCGCGGCTGGCCGAGGCGGGTGAGTCGGCCGAGGCCTATGCGCTGCGCTGCGCCGATGCGCTGGAAACGCATCTGGTCGGTCATGCCGCGACGACCGCGGCCCTCATCGTCGAGCCGCTGGTGCAGGGTGCGGCCGGCATGGCGATGTATCACCCGGTCTATCTCACTCGCGTGCGCGAACTGTGCGACCAGTATTCGGTGCATTTGATCGCCGACGAGATCGCCGTCGGTTTCGGCCGCACCGGCACCCTGTTCGCATTCGAGCAGGCGCCCCCGCTCCCACTTGCGGGAGCGGGCGTAAAAGCCGTCCGCCCGGATTTCATCTGTTTGTCGAAAGGCATTACCGGCGGCTACCTGCCGCTGTCGGCGGTGCTGACGACCGACGACATCTACGCCGCGTTTTACGGCGACGCCACCGCGCGCGGCTTCCTGCATTCGCATTCCTACACCGGCAACCCGCTCGCCTGCCGCGCTGCGCTGGCGGTGCTGGACATCTTCGAACACGACCGGGTGCTGGCCGGTAATCGGGTCAAGGCTGTCGAATTTACCGGGATGCTGGAGGAAGTGGCCGCTCACACCCGGGCGCGTCATTTTCGGCATCTCGGCATGATCTGGGCGTTCGATGTCGCCGACGCCGGCCCGGATTTCCCCGCCCGTTTTCATCAGATGGCCCTGACGCAGGGCGTCTTCATCCGCCCGATCGGCAACACCGTGTACGTCATGCCGCCCTATGTGACGGGCGCCGATGAAATGCGCGGCCTGGCGGATGCGATGCGGGTCTGTCTCTCCAGTCCGGACATCTGAGGATGCGGACGGGGCTTGACGTTGCCCGGCAGCCGGAACAAGATAGTGACCGGTCACTATCTAAACAGGGTTGAGCCATGTCCGAACACGTCGCGTCCACTCAAGCCCCGCGCAAGCGCCTGGGCGCGGACGAGCGGCGCGAGGAAATCATTCGCGTGACGCTGGACCTCGCTGCAAGGCAGGGCGTCGACGATGTCACCACGCAGGACATGGCGCAGGCGATGGGGGTGACGCAGGGCGCGGTTTTTCGTCACTTTCCCAGCAAGGACGCGATCTGGCTGGCGGTGATGCAGTGGGTGCGCGACCGCCTGATGGGGGTTTTGGGACGCGCCGCCGCCAAGGGGCGCGATCCGCTGGATGCGCTTGAGCGCATGTTCTTCGCCCACATCGACTTCATCGCCGGCCATCCCGCGATCCCGCGCGTGCTGATGTCCGAGCACCTGCACGGTCGCAATGCCGTCCTGCGTCAGCTGGTGACCGAAATCATGCTGGGCTATGAGGCAAAAATCGCCGGACTGCTGCAGGATGCCCAGAAACAGGGGATGGCGCGTGCCGACCTGGACAGCCATGCCGCTGCTACGCTTTATATCGGCATGATCCAGGGGCTGGTGCTGCAGACCTCGATCCTGCGCGGCAAACGCACCCTCGCGGCAGAAGCCCGGCGCACTTTCCCGATCTTTCTTCAGGCAGTTCGTTCAATATCCACACAAGGAGTCGTCCCATGAAATATCAGGCAATCGCCCTCGCTGCACTGCTCGGTCTATACCAGAACGCCGCCACGGCACAGGACCCGCACGCACACCACCAGGCGCCCGGACACGACGATCGTGTCGTGCTGTCGTTGACGCCCGGCGAGCGTGCCGTGATCCTCGAGGAAATGCGCATGTTTCTGCATGGCGTTCAGAAAATGACCGGCGCGATGGGTAAGCAGGACATGCCGGCTGTGGCAGGGGCGGCCCGTGACATGGGCCAGAAAATGGTGCACGAGGTGCCGCCGGCGCTGCGGGAAAAACTGCCCATGGCGTTCCGCCAGCTGGGCTTTTCGGTGCATCGCGATTTCGATCAGATTGCGCTCGATGCGGACAGCATGAAAGACGTGAGCTTCAGCCTCAATCAGCTTTCAGCCGTGTTGCAAAAATGCGTGAGCTGTCACGCAACCTATCAGATTCAGGTGCCTGCGCTTAACGCCCGGCATTGAGAAGCCATGAAGCCCGGTTCGATTCTGGTATTCAGCCGCCGCAGCCTGCTGCTGGCGGCGGGCGCGATCGCATTCGCCGCCGCGTTCGTCTGGCTGCTGGCCACCCACGGGCCGCTGGCGCCGGTGGGCGTGGAAACGGCGGCCGCGGCACGCGCCGACCTGCTGCCAAAGGTGTATGGCATCGGCACCGTGGAGGCG
>DILD01000010.1:0-11238 GCA_002424845.1 Thiobacillus denitrificans
GTGAGGGCGACCTCGACCCCGCTGTCGCCGATCAGGAACGGCGACTCATTCTCGTCGAAGCTGGAGCCGCGATACTTCTGCACGCGCAGACTGCGCTGCGACACGCCTTGCGCCATGCCATGATTGAGGATCACGACGCAATCCACCATGAATTGCATGAAGCCGAACGACTGCGGGTCGGTGAGTCTCGCCCCATCTCCGCTGGCCTTCAAACTGATGATGCCTGTCAGTTCGCGTGCCAACAGCCACTCGTGCAGCCGGTAGGTCTCACGCCTTTTCGCCGTCTCGTCGGGCAGCAGTGCCAAGACCACATCCAGGGCATCGAACACGATGCGCCGCGCCCCCAGTTCCGTGATTTTGGCTTCCAGTGCGGCCAACATTCCGCTGAGATCGAAATCGCCCGACTGGAGCAGGTCGGGTTTCGGCTGCGCGTCCATGAAATACAATTTCTTCGGCTGCAGGGCCGCGAGCTTCCAGTCGAAGCTTTTGGCATTGGCCATGATGCGCTTCGAGCTTTCTTCGAACGCGACAAAAATGCCCGGCTCCTTGCAATGCTGCGCGCCATGCACCAGGAATTGCAGCGCGAGCACGGTCTTGCCGGAACCCGGTCCGCCCACCAGCAGCGTGGTACGGCTGCGTGGCAAGCCGCCGCCGGTGATTTCATCCAGACCGGTCGTGCCGGTCGGCGCCTTACCGATGGTGCCGGTCGGCGCCTTGATGGGTGACTTTACGCGGGGCGGTCGGGTGGATTTCATGGGCTTCCCACAGAAAACGGGTTGGGCCGGCAACATGGCCGCCTCCCCAACGGGCAGGCTAGGCCTGTTCATTGCGGATGTATGTGCGATAGCGAACACATTCCGCCGCCGCACGCCGGTACTGGCGCCCGTATGCGCCACTGCAACGAGGGTCCGGCTTTATGTCTAGCCTATTGGTGCGGTTCTGCCAGGTCGCGCCGATACTCAAGGGTGGTTTCTCACCACGGTGTTCCCGTCCAAGCCGGGACGAGCCGAAATTCCGCCCGGCGGACGCACGGCTACGCTCTCCACAGCGCGAAAACACCGGAAAAGCGATTGGACGCAGCAAACAACGGGAGATAACCCGCATCGACCGAACATACGTAAAATTGTCTACGCTACGGCCATGCGCTCCAATGCCGGCTCCGCCTGTTTTTTGTACCCGACGGGCCCGGTTCCAGCCTGGAGGCAGGCGCGCCTCGACCAGGCGGCCCCTACGTATCGGCGCCGCATTTCAGATTTTCCGTGGGAGCCCGATGAAAAACCTGCTGCTTGGATTGATTTCGATTGTGCTGGTGGCGTGCGGCCAGGGGCCCGAAGGGAATTCGACCGAACCCGGCTACCATGCGCGCGCGCCGGAGGGCGCCAGGGAATATGTCTTCGCGATCCACCCCCTCCACAACCCGGCGCGCCTGTTCGAAATATATGGCCCGGTAATCGATTACCTCGACCGGAACATCCCGGGGACGACTTTCCGCCTGGAGGCTTCGCGCAATTACGAGGAATTCGACAGGAAGCTGTACGGGCGGGAGCCGGATTTCGCCCTGCCCAATCCCTATCAGACCCTGAATTCGCTCAAGCACGGCTACCGCGTTATCGCCAAGATGGGCGACGACCACCTGTTTACGGGCGTGATCCTGACCCGGCGCGACAGCGGCATCCGGGAGGTGGCCGATCTCAAGGGGAAAAAGGTTTCCTACCCTGCGCGCACGGCATTGGCTGCGACCATGATGCCCCAGTATTTTCTGCAGACCCACGGCCTGGACGTCAACCGGGACATCGAGAACCTGTATGTCGGCTCGCAGGAATCCTCGATCATGAACGTCTATCTCGGCAACGTGGCGGCGGCGGCAACCTGGCCCCTGCCCTGGAAGGAATTCCAGAAAGAACAGCCCGACAAGGCGCGCGAACTGCAAGTCAAATGGGAAACCGAGCCGCTCATCAACAACGGCGTGGTCGCCCGGGACGACGTGCCTGACGAGCTCGCCAGGCAGGTGGCGCAGCTTCTCGACACGCTGCATACCACGGCCGAAGGCAAGGCCATGCTGGAGCGGATGCAACTCTCGCGATTCGAACTGGCTGACGACAGCCGATACCTTGTCATCGAGAGTTTTCTGCGCACATTCAGCGAAACCGTGCGGCCGCTGGACGAAATGACGAAATGAAGAGATTCACCGGGGCGCTTCAGGGAAAGGGCTCGTTCAAGCAGCAGATCATTCTTGTCTTCGTGCTCGGTTTCTTTCTCCTGGTCGCCGCCTTTATCGCCTACATGGCCAGGATCGAGAGTAACAACCTCTACCAGGAAAGTGACCGTGCGGCATCGGGGCTGGCGCAGTCGCTCTCGGTCAGTTCCCGCTCGTGGGTGCTGGCCAATGACGTGGCCGGCATGCAGGAAATCATCCATTCCTTCCGGGCCTATCCGGAATTGCGTTATGCCATGCTTCTCTCCCGAACCGGTCGGGTGCTCGCACACAGCGACCCGGAGAAAGTGGGGCTGTTCCTGACGGACGCCACGAGCCAGCGGCTGATCCAGTTGCCAGCCGGCAGGCAGCTCCTGGTCAACAACGCGGCAATGATCGATATCGCGGTCCCCATCCAGATTGATCAGCGCCATGTCGGCTGGGCACGGGTCGCGCTGGGGCGGGATCAGATCGTCGCCGACATTCGGGATATGGTGCGCCAGAGCGTCATTTTCGTCCTGCTGGCCAGCACGCTGGCATTTCTGGCCGCCCTCGTGATCGCCAACCGGCTGGGGGCGCGCATCGGCACGCTGGTCCGGGTGGCGGAGGGCGTGCGCGCAGGCAATTTCGACGAACGCGCCGTCGTCGCCGAACGCAGGGATGAAGTCACCCGCCTGGCCGACAGCTTCAACCGCATGCTGGATACCCTGGCAGAAAACGAAAAAGCGTTGCGCGCCGCCTCACAGAAAGTGGCTGAACTCAGCCAGCGCAACCGGATGATCCTGGATTCGGCGGGTGAAGGCATTTACGGCCTGGACAGCGAGGGGGTCTGTACTTTTGCCAACCCCGCCACCGCGCAAATGCTCGGTTTCAGCGTCGAGGAACTGGTCGGCCGCGATTCGCATGCGCTGTTTCACCATACCAGGCCGGATGGGCAGCCCTATCCTCAGCACGAGTGCCCGGTGCAGCAGGCGCGCAAGGATGGCATGACCCATCGCGGTACGGATCTCTACTGGCGCAAGGATGGAAGCCGTTTTGAGGTGGAGTTTGTCAGCACACCGATTATCGAAGCCGGCGAGCCAACCGGTGCCGTGGTGGTGTTCCACGACCTATCCGAACTCAAGCGTACGGAAATGGCCTTGCGGGAGAGCGAGCAGTTTCTCAACAGCGTGGTGGACCATGTTCCCGCCATGCTGTTCATCAAGGAGGCGGAAAATCTCGGCTTTGTCAGGCTCAACAAGAGCGGCGAAGCGCTGCTCGGCTATTCGCAGGCCGACCTGGCCGGCAAGAACGACTATGACTTTTTCCCGAAGGAAGAGGCGGATCAGTTCGTCGGCAAGGACAGGGCGATCATCAAAAGCGGGCAGCTGCTTGACATCCCGGAAGAGCAGATCACGACCAGACACCTCGGCCTGCGCTATCTGCACACGAAGAAAATTCCCATCCACTCGGACGACGGAAAGCCGCTCTACCTGCTGGGCATTTCGGAAGACATTACCGAGCGCAAGCTGGCCGACGAACAGTTGCACCGAAGCCGGAAGAGTCTCGCCGAAGCCCAGCGCATCGCCCGTCTCGGCAACTGGGAGCTGGACCTGACGACCAATGTGCTTGACTGGTCGGATGAGATTTATCGTATTTTCGAAATCGATCCGGAAAAGTTCAGCCCTTCCTACGAGGCTTTTCTGGATGCCATTCATCCCGATGACCGCGAACGGGTGAACCAGGCCTACACCGAATCGGTCAGGAGCCGCGTGCCCTACGACATCGAGCACCGGCTGCTGATGAAGGACGGGCGCATCAAGTTCGTCAACGAAAAATGCGAGACCTATTACGACGGGGATGGGAAACCGCTGCGTTCCATCGGCACGGTGCACGACATCACCGAACTCAAACTCAAGGAAGAGGAGCTGCGGCGCTACAAGGATCACCTTGAGGAAGAGGTTCAACAGCGCACGGCCGACCTGGTGTTGGCGCGCAATGCGGCAGAAGCGGCGAACAAGGCCAAGAGCGTGTTTCTGGCCAACATGAGTCATGAGTTGCGCACGCCGCTGAATGCGATCCTGGGTTTTTCCAACCTGATGCGCAAGGACCCGGAGCTGGAGATGAAGCAGCGGCAGAACCTCGACATCATCAACCGCAGCGGCGAGCACCTACTGACCCTGATCAACGATGTGCTGGACATGGCCAAGATCGAATCCGGGCGGGTGCAGCTGGAAGAAGTGCCGTTCGATCTCGGCAGCCTGGTGCGCGATGTCACCGACATGATGCAGATCCGCGCCCAGGAAAAAGGCCTGCGCCTGCTGATCGACCAGACCTCCAGATTCCCCCGCTACATCGTCGGTGACGAAGCCCGTCTGCGCCAGGTCCTGATCAACCTGCTGGGCAATGCGGTCAAGTTCACTGCGGAAGGCGGCGTGACGGTACGCCTGGGCACCAAGCACAACAATCTGGCGCATCTGCTGATCGAGGTGGAAGACTCAGGTCCCGGCATCGCGCCGGAAGACCAGGCGCGTGTTTTCGAGCCCTTCGTGCAGCTGGGTGAACAGGGCGTCAACAAGGGAACCGGCCTCGGGCTGACCATCACGCGCCAATTCGTGCAGCTGATGGGGGGCAGTCTCGGTCTGGAGAGCACCCTTGGAAAAGGATCGATTTTCCGGGTGGAACTGCCGCTGAAGCAGGCCGCCGAATCGGACATCGTCAAACCGGACACCGCGCAAAAGGGCGAGGTATCGGGTCTGGCGCCCGGCCAGTCTGAATACCGCATCCTGATCGTCGAAGACCAGCGCGATAACCAGCTGCTGCTTGCCAGGCTGCTGGAGTCGGCCGGTTTCAAGTTCAAGGTGGCCGAGAATGGCCAGCAGAGCGTGCAGATGTTCCAGGAATGGCGTCCGCATTTCATCTGGATGGACCGCCGCATGCCGGTCATGGACGGCCTGGAAGCCACCCGGCAAATCCGGAAGCTGCCCGGCGGCAAGGAGGTCAAGATCGTTGCCGTCACCGCTTCCGCCTTTCAGGAACAGCGCGCCGAACTGATCGAGGCCGGAATGGATGACTTCGTTCGAAAGCCTTATCGCTCGAACGAAATCTACGAGACCCTGCAGAAACACCTGGGGGTGCGCTACGTTTATGAGGGCATGCCCGAGCCTGAGGGCGAGGCCTTGGGCCTGACATCCGAGCAGCTGGCGAAACTGCCGCAAGCGCTGCTCGATGAAATAAGGGATGCGCTGGAGAGCCTGGAAAGCACGCGCATCGCATCGGCCCTGCAAAAAGTGGCACCATACGACGAGGCCCTGCAGAAATCGCTGTCCGGCCTCGTCGAAAATTTCGATTACCCGGCCATTCTGAAAGCGCTACAAACCTGCCAACATGCCTGATCAAGGAAAATACTCGCCGTCGACGACACGCCGGCTTCGCTCAAGCTGATGACCACATCCTGAAAGCGGAAGGCTACGACGTGCGCGCCGCCATGCCGCGCCCCATACCCAGGCGACCTTCGCAGGAAGGAACTCATCTATATTCCAACATGTGTTTTCCATCATCCATGGCGTGAGGGCTGATTCATGGCGAACCAAAAGCCACCCGATTCCACCGGGTTGAGCAAGCTGAGGAATGCGCTTTTCGTGCTGGCCGGGGTCTGGACCGCACTACTCGCGCTCTCCCTGGCCTGGAGCATCGGGGTCGATCGGGCTCATACCATGGCCGTCGCCGAGAAAGAGGCGCGCGCCAATTTCAACAAGGACCTGGCCTTCCGCAAGTGGGCGACCCGCCACGGCGGCGTTTACGTGCCCACCGACGCCCGCACTCCGCCCAATACCAATCTCGCCAATGTCCCGGAGCGCGATATCGTCACCCCCTCCGGTCGGTCGCTCACCCTGATGAACCCGGCCTACATGCTGCGCCAACTGATGCAGGAGTACGGCGAGGAATATGGCATCAAGGGACGGATCACCAGCCTCAAGCTGCTGAACCCGGCCAACGCCCCGGACTCGTGGGAGCACATGGCGCTGTTCGCTTTCGAAGGCGGCACCGACGAAGTCAGCTCGGTCGTCAGGATCGACGGCCAGCCCTATTTGCGCCTGATGCGTCCCGTGATAACCGAGGCCGGCTGTCTCAAGTGCCACGCCCAGCAGGGCTACAAGGTGGGCGATGTCCGCGGCGGCGTGGGGGTGGCGGTGCCGCTCGCGCCATATATCGCCATGGAGCGCAAAAGCTTATCGAGGGATTGGCTGCTGTATGGCGGGATCTGGTTGTTCGGGCTGATCGGCCTCGGCGCCTCCGGTCTTTATGGCAGCCGCCAGATTCGTAACGCCGCCGCCGAGCATCAGGCCCTGATCGAGGTTTCGGATCGTCTGGAGCTCGTCCTCTCCGGCAGCGGCGACGGCAGTTGGGATTGGGACATGCAAGGCGGGAAGCTCTATTTCGATCGCCGCTGGACCGGCATGCTCGGCTATACGCCCGACGAGATCGAAGGCAGTTACGAAAGCTGGAAGGCCCTGATTCACCCGGAAGACCGGGAATCCGTGCAGTCGGCATTGCGGCGCCATCTGGAAGGCGAGGCGCCCGGCTACGAGGCGGTGTTCCGCATGCAAACCCGGGACGGCGCCTGGAAGTGGATACAAGCGCGCGGCAAGGTAGTGGCGCGGGATGCCTCGGGCAAGCCTTTGCGCATGGCCGGCACGCAAAGCGACATCGATGCGCGCAAGGCCATGGAGCAGGAACTGATCGAGCTGGCCCAGCGCAATCAATTGATCCTGGATTCTGCCGGCGAGGGTATCTTCGGCCTGGACCGGGCGGGCATGCACACCTTCGTCAACCCGGCGGCAGCGCGGATGCTGGGCTATCCGGCCGAGGCGCTGATCGGGCAGCACAGTCATGCCCTGTGGCACCATCACCACCCGGACGGGCGCCCCTATCCGGAAGACGAATGCCCCATATGCATGGTGTTAAAGGACGGCAATGCGCGTCATGCCGGCGAAGACTGGTTCATGCGCAAGGATGGCAGCTTTTTCCCGGTGGAGTTCTGGGCCACGCCCATACGCGATGGCGGCGACGTGGCCGGCGCCGTGGTCAGTTTCCTCGGCATCGCGGAACGGAAACAGGCGGAGGAGGAGATCGGCAAGCTCAACGCCGAACTGGAAGAACGCGTCCGAGTACGCACGGCCCAACTGGAGGACGCCAACGGCGAACTGACCCAGGCGAAGGAGGCCGCCGAGGCCGCCAACCGCGCCAAGAGTGTTTTTCTGGCCAATATGTCGCACGAGCTGCGCACGCCGCTGAACGCCATCTTGGGCTTTTCCGACATCCTGCGGCGCGGTTCGGGCCTCGACGAATCGAAGCGGCAGAACCTCGACATCATCAACCGCAGCGGCGAGCACCTGCTGACCTTGATCAATGATGTGCTGGACATGGCCAAGATCGAGTCCGGGCGGGTGCAACTGGAAGAAGTGCCGTTCGATCTCGGCAGCCTGGTGCGCGATGTCACCGACATGATGCAGATCCGCGCCCAGGAAAAAGGCCTGCGCCTGCTGATCGATCAGTCCTCGAAATTCCCGCGCTACATCGTCGGCGACCAGGCGCGTTTGCGTCAGGTGCTGATCAACCTGCTGGGCAATGCGATCAAGTTCACCGAGCAGGGTGGCGTGACGGTACGCCTGGGGATCAAGCCCGACACGAACCCCCGTCTGCTCATGGAAGTCGAGGACTCCGGCCCCGGCATCGCGCCGGAAGACCAGAAACGGATTTTCGAGCCCTTCGTGCAGCTGGGGGAACAGGGCGTCAACAAGGGAACCGGGCTGGGGCTGACGATCACCCGCCAGTTCGTGCAGCTGATGGGCGGCAGTCTCAGCCTGGAAAGCACGCTGGGCAAAGGCTCGCTTTTCCGTGTCGAGCTGCCGCTGAAGGAAGCCGCCGAATCCGATATCGCCAGGCCCGCTGCCGCGCGCAAAGGCGAGGTCCTGGGCCTGGCTGCCGGCCAGCCGGAATACCGGGTCCTGATCGTGGAAGACCAGCGCGACAACCAGCTCCTGCTAGCCAGGCTTCTGGATTCGGTGGGATTCAAGTACAGGATTGCCGAGAACGGCCAGCAGGGCGTGCAGCTGTTCCAGGAATGGCAGCCGCATTTCATCTGGATGGACCGCCGTATGCCGGTGATGGACGGCCTGGAGGCGACCCTGCAGATCCGGAAGCTGCCCGGCGGTAAGGAAGTCAAGATCGTCGCCGTCACCGCTTCCGCCTTTCAGGAGCAGCGCGCGGAACTGCTGAATGCCGGCATGGACGATTTCGTGCGCAAGCCCTATCGCGCCAGTGAAATCTACGACTGCCTGCAGAAGCACCTGGGCGTGCAGTACATCCATGAGGGCGCCGCCGCGCCGGAGACTGAGACAGTGACATTGACGCCGGCGATGCTGGCGGGACTGCCGCAGACCTTGCGCGAGGAAATGCAGGCGGCGCTCGAAAGCCTGGAAAACGAACGCATCGGGGCCGTGCTGCGCAAGGTCTCGGCGCATGACGCGGGGCTGCAAAAGGCGCTCTTGCGCCTGGTCGACAACTTTGACTACCCTGCGATATTGAACGCTTTGAAAGATTGCCGACATGCCTGACCAAGGAAAAATACTCGCCGTCGACGACACGCCGGCTTCGCTCAAGCTGATGACCGACATCCTGAAAGCGGAAGGCTACGACGTGCGCGCCGCCATCAACGGCGAACTGGCGCTGCATTCGGCCACCAGCAACCCGCCCGAACTGGTGTTGCTGGACATTCGCATGCCGGAAATGGACGGCTTCGAGGTGTGCCGGCGGCTCAAGGCGCAGCCCGAAACCCGCCATGTGCCGGTGATTTTCGTCAGCGCCCTGACGGATACGGATGAAAAGGTGCGCGGCTTCGAACTGGGCGCCGTGGACTTCGTCACGAAACCGTACCAGCGCGAGGAACTGCTGGCCCGCGTGCGCACCCATCTGGAAGTCGACCGCCTGCGCAACCATCTTGAAGAAGCCGTCGACGAACGTACCCGCAAGCTAAGGGAAAGCCAGGACCAGCTGCGCCGCTCGCTGCTGGATTTCATTACCGCGATCAGTGCCACGATCGAGATACGCGATCCCTATACCGCGGGCCACCAGCGCCGCGTCGCCCACCTTGCCATGGCCATTGCCCGGGAGCTGAAACTGCCGGAAGAGCAAATCGAGGGACTCAACCTGGCGGGCCTCGTACACGACTTCGGCAAGATCCGGGTCCCGGCCGAAATCCTGAGCAAGCCGGGATTGCTGAACGATCTTGAATGCGCGTTCATCAGGCAACACTCCCAAACCGGCTATGACATCCTCAAGTCCATCGACTTTCCCTGGCCGATCGCGCAAATCGTGCTGCAACACCATGAACGCCTGGATGGCTCGGGCTATCCCAACGGGCTGAAGGAAAACGAGATCCTGCCGGAAGCCAGGGTGATCGCCGTGGCGGACGTAGTGGAAGCCATGATCTCGCACCGCCCCTATCGTGCGGGCCTGGGACTCGATGCCGCGCTGGAGGAAATCACGCGCCATCGCGGCGCGCTGTATGACGCGGCGGCCGTGGATGCCTGCGTGAAGCTTTTCCGGGAACAGGGCTACAACCTGCCCGAGTGAACCGCCCTGCTTTTCCGGGCATTGCCCGGCCCGGCCCGAACGGCCCCGCAACGCTGCGGGGCCGTTTCATTTCCTGACGCTCACGCCCAGTACTTCGCCTTGTCCGGCAGCACCCAGCGCACCCCGCCGCGCGGGTCTTCCTTGTCGCCGCGATAGCGCGGGATCAGATGGATATGGAGATGGGGCACGGTCTGGCCGCCGGCCGCTCCGTGGTTGATGCCGATGTTATAGCCGTCCGGCTGATGGTGATGGTCGATAGTCGTTTTCGCCTGCGCCAGCGCCTTCAGCAACGCGGCCTGCTCGGCCTCGGTCGCCTCGAACAGGGTAGCGAAGTGGCGGCGCGGAATAATCACCGCGTGGCCCAGCGAGACCGGAAAGCCATCCCGGTAAACCACTGTGAGTTCATCTTCAGCGAGGATGCGGTTGGCGTCGAGGTTGCAAAAAGGGCAGGGTTTGGAATCGGGGGACGTCATGCTTGGAAAATACTCGTTTTGATATCGGTCAATGAAAGTGGGGCTGAATTCGGCTGCGTGCAAGGCTGCGTGCAAGCTGCACAGATACGCTTGACGCGCGCCGCCTGCCTGGCCGAGTTTAACCGAAGCGGAAACTTGCTTCACCCCGGGAAACGGTCCCCTGCGGTATCCGGCCCTCAAGCGTGCCCCCGTTGTCCTGCCGTCGGAGTGAATCCTGCGGCCGTCCTGTACGGAGAATCCCGCCGCGCCTAAGATGAAGCCATGGACATGCAAGGAGGCATCATGGTTTTTGCCAATCGCAATGAGGCCGCCGACCGCCTGGCCGTCGCACTGGCCGCCTACAAAAGCCGGCACCCCCTGATTCTCGCCATTCCGCGTGGAGCGGTACCGATGGGATGGCGTCTGGCCAGGGCGCTGGACGGCGAACTCGACGTGGTGCTGGTGCGCAAGCTGCGTGCACCGTCCAATCCGGAATTCGCCATCGGATCGATCGACGAGTCGGGCTGGACCTATATCGCCGACTACGCCCTGGCAGCCGGCGGAACCGAAACCTATCTCCAGCATGAGACGCAAGCTCAGCTCGACACCATCAAAAAGCGCCGCGCCCGCTACACGCCGCTACGCTCGCCGATCGACCCGGCCGGACGCATCGTGATCGTGGTGGATGACGGGCTCGCCACCGGGTCAACCATGATTTCGGCCCTGCATGCCTTGCGGGCGAAAAAACCGGCGCGCCTGATCTGCGCAGTGCCGGTGGCGCCACCGGATACGCTGGAAAAAATTCGACCCTACGCTGACGAGGTGGTGTGCCTGGAAGCCCCCCCTCACTTCCAGGCAGTGGGGCAGTTCTATGCGGATTTTCCTCAGGTCGAGGACGACGAGGTCGAGGCCATTCTCAGGCAAGCAGGCTGATTGCCCTTCCCCTGTGGGAGGGTCGCCCCGGCCCGATTTTCG
>DILD01000010.1:11424-17009 GCA_002424845.1 Thiobacillus denitrificans
GCCATTCTCAGGCAAGCAGGCTGATGCCCTTCCCCTGTGGGAGGGTCGCCCCGGCCCGATTTTCGCACCGCAATCCCCCACGGCATCGGGGCGAGGGTGCCCCTCCCACAAGGGCGGCCCAACCCTCGCCCTGGCGGAACAGGGCGCTGGCGGGCAATTGCAGGACGTCGGCGTCTTCCCAGATCACAGATCACGAAGCGGGCTTCCACCCGATAGCCATCGCCGAGACGCTGCCAAGCCACGCGCACGCTGCCTTCGACGGCCGCGTCGCCGCCCCAGCGGTCGAGGATCACCCGCGAGCCGGGGGCGATTCTCACTGCATGGGTGGACAGCGCTTCCACCTCGACTTCGAGCGATTCGGGATTGCCGATCTCGATCAAGGGCTGGCCGGCCAGCACCGCGCCTTCGCTTTCGCGCACCAGCTTGAGCACGCGTGCTTCGACCGGAGCGCGCACGGAGAGCCGCTCGGCCTGTTCGTGAGCGTAAGCGGGCGCGTAGCGTCAAACGTATAACGCGTAGCCCCCCCCCCGCATTACGCCCGCCGTCACCTGACGCTGCTGCCGTTAAACAATGCATTTGTGCGGTCAGGTTTGCCCCCTCAGGCCGCAGTGCCGGTGCCGGAGAAAGTGGCATAATCAAAAAAACATCTATATGGGGACAACACAACGTGAATGCCAACAACGCTTTTAGCCCAACGCCCAACACCCTCACGCTATCCGGGCACGAACTGATCGATTTGCAAGTCAAGGCCGCGCAGGCACAAGGCTTGCCGGACTTTCGCTTTCGCGACCGCTTGTCCAACGGCGATCTGGCGCCCGAGCTTGTGGTCATCCCTGCGGGCACGTTCGAATATGGCGCGGCGCCGGATGAGGCCGCCCCCGAGCAGGATCGGCCGCGCCGTACCGCGGTGATGGGATACAACTTTGCGATGGGGATGTATCCGATCACGACCGAAGAGTTCGAGGTCTACGCCCGCGCCACCGGCTGGCAACCGCGCGAGGAACTCATGTGGCTGTCCGGCCGCATGCCGGTGATCGATGTACGGCAGACCGATGCGCGTGATTACTGCGCCTGGTTGTCGCGCGAGACAGGCCATCGCTACCGCCTGCCCTCCGAGCTGGAATGGGAATATGCCTGCCGCGCCGGGGCCGCCACCCCCTACCCGAACGGCGACGACCTCAGCCCGGACGAAGCGGTCTACAACATCGACAAGGACCTGGATACGAAACGCCCGAGGACGCCACGCGACCTGTCGAGCCGCATGGCCCGCTGCGGCGCGAAGGAAGTCGGCGGCGTGCGTGCCAACCGTTGGGGGCTGCACGATGTAGTGGGCAACGTGTGGGAATTCACCCTCAGCCCGTGGACCAACGATCATGACAGCCCGCCAGTCACTCCACAGTCCGACAATCCGCAGGCCGTCGTCACCAAAGGCGGGTCCTGGTTCGACGGCCCTGCCGACTGCCGGGCCGCTTCACGCTGCCGCAGACTGGAAAACGAACTGGACATCAACCTGGGATTCCGGATCCTGCGCGAACTGTAGCCTGCATGTCCGACCTGTCTACCGAAACCGACTTGTTCATCGCCGAGCTCGATGCGGCGGTCGAAGCACACATGAGCTGGACCCGCCGGGTTCTCCGCTGCGCCGTTCTGCGCGAGTCTCCCGGCATGGACATCCTTGACCCGATGGCGCATTCGCTGTGCCGGTTCGGCTCCTGGTTCACGGCGAACAGAGGGCATTTCGAAGTGCTGGACATACAGTCGACGCGACGTGTGGAAGCCGTGCACCAGCTCATGCATGATGCCATTCGCGCCATCTGCAACCGGGTCATGGACGGCCAGGCCGGACAAAATACCGATCTGGAAGATTTCGAACAGTCACAGTCCGAACTGATCGGTCTTCTGGCCAGCTTCAAAACCCTGATCCTGTCCAATGCGGTGCATCGCGACCCGCTCACCGATCTGCCCCTGCGCTACGGCATCGAAAACGACTTCGCCCTGTGCCAGAAGGAGGCCCGGCGCAATCGCAGTCTGTTGTACGTCGTGATCATCGATGTGGACCATTTCAAACCGGTCAACGACACTTACGGGCACCTCGTGGGCGACCAGGTGTTGCGGCATCTGGCCGACACGCTGAAGCGCACGCTGCGCAGCCACGAACCGCTGTATCGATATGGCGGGGAAGAATTTCTCTGGTTGCTGAAATGCAAGTTTCCGGAAGAAGCCCGAAAATCGGCGCGACGGGTTCTGTCAACCGTGGGCACAACCCCGGTGCCGATCAATGACGATGAAATCCTGCGCATGACCATTACCATGGGCATGGCTCTGGTCGGAGATCAGGAGGATCTGACCAGCGCAATCCGTCGCGCCGATCAGGCGCTTTATGAAGGCAAACGCAGCGGCCGCAATCGGTACGTCATCGCCGGCGAATCCTGATTTGTTGCGACGGTCCGGATTCCACGCCGGCATCTGAAGCAGCGCCGGGTTCGGAATCAGCGCACCGCTAATCCCTGGCCTGAAGAATCGCCTGAGCCAGTTGCACCCCGCTTTCCCAGGCCCGCTCAATTCCGGCCCCCGCAATGCCGTCGCCGATCAGTGCCACCCGCTTTTCGGGGTCGCTCAGCCAGTGGCCGCCAACCGGATTTTCCGGACGCGCATACCGCCAGCGATGCGATGCCTCGACCTCGACCGGCCAAGGCAAGCCCAGCAGGCCCAGCAAGGCCGATGCTGCACGCGTGCTGGCCTCCATCTCCGAGGCTTCGAGATAGGTTTCGGCAAATTCGTAACTGCTGTGCACCACCCACAGGTTGGGGTCCGCGGTGACCTGACGGACGGCCATGTCCAGCAGATGGTCGTCGAACTTGATGACGTCGGCTGCAGGGCCGCCCTCCCAGCGCATCAGAAACGACCAGATCGGGCGATAGCGCACGTCGGTCAGGCGCTCACGCAGCTGCGGCAGCGCATCCAGCATGGGCATGGCCTGCGGCACCGGCACGCTGCAGATGACATAGTCGAAATCGCCAAGCGTGCGACCCTCCTCCAGAATGAGGGTGCGCGGCTGCAGGGCTGTCACGTGCGTCCGGGTGTGCAGCGTCGCCCCGCCCATCAGGTGACGCACCAACTGCGAGGTTTCGATGGCAGGAAGATAATGATCCTTCAGGCGCGCATGCGCCCAGCCCTTGTTGGCACGTCCGTGCAGAATGTCGCCTGTCAGCGGAACCAGCCAGCCCTGACGCAACCACGCTTCCGCCTGCCCGCGAAAGGGCGTGTTCCTGGCTGAAACAAAGGGCGCGCCCAGTGTCACCCAGCCTGCATGAAGACGCCGGCTCGACAATCGTCCTCCGGCGCCGCGCGCCTTGTCGAACACCTCGACCTCCCAGCCCGCGGCAGCGAGGGTTCCCGCGCAACTGGCGCCGGCGATCCCTGCACCGACAATGCCTGCTTTGAGCGCGGGCCTTGACGCACCCGCGTCTTGAGCACCACGGCTTGCCCCTTGCGGGTGTGTTTTTTCCATATCCTGTGCTCCGTTTACCCCCTGTCAAAGGAAGGTCGGTCCATGACTTCAATGCGTTCCATCGTATTGAATCCGCTCACCCGGCGTAAGGCCTGGCGCCTTAGCCCCCGATCAAGGCAGGGTTTTCTGCATGGCCACGTGCGGAATGCCGGCCTCTTCATAGACATCGCCCAGCGCCACAAATCCTGCACGCGCATAAAAGTCCGCCGCATGGGTTTGCGCACTGAGTCTCATCGTGGTGTGCCCGCGTGCCGCTGCCGCGCGCATGACCGTATCGAGCAGCGCCCGACCCACGCCCTGTCCGCGCCACAGTGGCAATACGGCCATACGGCCGATGTGTCCGTCGGGCAGCAGGCGCGCGCAGCCGATGGGGCGATCCTGATCGTCCAGCGCCAGCGCGTGCAGCGCGCCGATATCGTCGGCGTCCCATTCCAGGTTCTCGGGCACGTGCTGTTCGTCGATGAAGACCGTGCGCCGGACCTGCGACAGGCGCGCCTGATCATGCGCCCAGTCGGTAAGCAAGACACGGCAAGCGGCCACGCTCAGCGTATCCCGGCCAGCCTGAACCGATGCGCCGCGCGGCGGCCGCGGTCGGCACGGATGCCGCGCAATATCAAAAGACCGGCGACGAAATACAGGCCCGTGATCAGCAGCGACTGACGGTGGTCGCCCGTCGTCAGCCAGCTGGTCGCGCCATAAGTCAGCGGTCCGGCGATCGACGCCAGCTTCACCGCCAGCCCCCACAGGCCGAAAAACTCGGCCTGATGGGCAGGCGGCGCCAGCAGTCCGACCATGGCGCGGCCGGCCGATTGCGAAGCCCCCATGCACAGCCCGGCGAGATTGGCCGCCACCCAGAACATGCGTTCGTCCGGCGCGGCCCAGGCCAGTCCCACCATCGCGATCCAGCCGACCAGCGTCAGTGCAATCGAGCGCACATGGCCGATGCGATCCTGCACATGGCCGAAGGCAAAGGCGCCAAGGGCGGCAGTGATGTTAACCACCAGCACCAGCACGATGGTCCGCTGCGTATCAAACTGAAATACCTGGCTGGCATAGATCGCCGCCAGCGTGATCACCGCCTGGATGCCGGCCTGGTACAACACGGTGCAGATCAAAAAACGCTTGAGATCGGGCAGCTGGCTGAGATGCCCCAGCGTGTGGCGCACCTGCCGCCAGGCGTTGCGCGGCGTATGGTCGGCTTGCGGCGCGGCACGCTCGCGCAGCATCAGCAGCGTGGGCAGGCTCGCCAGCAGGAAGATCGCGGCCGTGATGATCATCGTCACCGGCACGAACTCGGCAGCGCCCTGCCCTTGCCCCTGCGCCCACCCGATGTAGGCCAGGCTGGCGCCGAGCGACACCAGGCCCCCGACATAGCCCAGCGCCCAGCCCCAGCCCGAGATGCGCCCCAACGCACGCGGCCGCGCGAGCTCGGGCAGGAAAGCGGCGATGAGGTTTTCGCCGGTGCCGAAGAAATAGTTGGAGAGGATGAGCGCGGCGATGGCCAGCCCCAGCGCGCCCGGCGCGGCGAAATACAACAGCGCGGTAAAGCCGACGCAACCCAGCGTGGTCAGCCACAGCAGACGCTTCTTGCAGGCGTGGGCGTCGGCATAGGCGCCGATGAGCGGCGCGGTCAGCATCACCAGCGCGTAGGAAACAGACAGCGCCAGCGTCCAGGCGAAGGTCGACCAGCTGGCATTGTCCGCCACCACCCCGACGAAGTAAGCGCCGAACACGGCGGTGATGACGACCGTGGTGTAACCCGAGTTGGCAAAGTCGTACATCGCCCAGGCCCATACTTCGCGTCTGGCGACGCCGGGTTGCAGCAGCCGGGCTTTCACTCGGTTGCGCCCTCTTCCTCGGCCTGCTGCTGCAGCGCCCACATCTGGGCATACAGGCCGTTCTGCGCCAGCAGCTCGGTGTGACGGCCACGCTCGACGATGCGGCCGCCGTCCATCACCAGGATCTCGTCGGCCTCGACCACCGTGGAGAGGCGGTGCGCGATGATGAGACTGGTGCGGCTGCGGGCAATTTCCAGCAGCTCGCCCTGGATGGCTTTTTCGGTCTTGGTGTCGAG